>JBLRWJ010000026.1:0-4330 GCA_047921315.1 Rhodobacterales bacterium
CGCAGCATGTTGATCTTGCCTTGCTTGTCGTCCTCGATATCCCATTTGTTCACCGCCACAACCACGGCGCGGCCCTCACGTTCGGCCAGATCGGCAATGCGCAGATCCTGTTGCTCGAACGGGATGGCCGCATCCAGCAGCACGATCACCACCTCGGCAAATTTGACCGCGCGCAACCCGTCCGAAACAGACAGCTTTTCCAGCTTGTCCTGAATCTTGGCCTTTTTGCGCATGCCCGCCGTATCCCAGATACGGATCGGCATGTTTTCCCAATCGATGGTCAGCGAAATCGCATCGCGGGTGATCCCGGCCTCAGGCCCGGTCAACAGCCGGTCATCGCCAAGGATCTTGTTGATCAGCGTGGATTTTCCGGCATTGGGCCGCCCCACAACCGCGATTTGCATCGGCTTGTCCAAGGTCGGCCAGCGCACGTGATGGGCGGCCTCGTCATCATCCTCATTCAGGGTCACGTCGATATCGGGGGCCTGATCGTGATCTGTCTTTGCCTGTTCGGCGAACGCATCGGCCAAGGGCATCAGTTGGGAATACAGATCGTTCAGCCCCTCGCCATGTTCGGCAGACAGGCGGATCGGCTCGCCCAGACCAAGGCCGTAAGCCTCGATCACACCGGCATCGGCCAGACGCCCCTCGCCCTTATTGGCGGCGAGAATCACGTGTTTTGAGCGTTTGCGCAGGATCTCGGCAAAGATTTCATCGGTCGGGGTCACACCGGCGCGCGCGTCAATCATGAACAGGCAGATATCGGCCATATCCACGGCGCGTTCAGTCAGCTTGCGCATCCGCCCTTGCAGGGATTCGTCTGTGGCTTCTTCCAGACCGGCGGTGTCAATCACCGTAAAGCGCAGATCGCCCAGCCGCGCATCGCCTTCGCGCAAGTCCCGCGTCACACCGGGCTGATCATCGACCAAAGCCAGACGTTTGCCAACCAGACGGTTGAACAGCGTGGATTTTCCCACATTTGGACGGCCAACGATAGCCAGGGTGAAACTCATGGGTCTGCAGCTCCGGGAAGGGTCAAGCAGCTGCGATACACCATCAAGGCCTAAACGAAAAGGCTTAACGGAAAGCGTGCAGCTGGCCGCGTGCCCCGACCACATAAAGCGTGCCGCCTGCCACGATTGGTGATGTGGTGGCCCCGCCAGGCACCTGAGCCGTATGGGTCTGCGCGCCCGATACCGGATCAAAGAACCGCAACAGCCCGTCATTTGACGCGACAACCAGTTGATTGCCCGCAAGGATCGGGCCGTAATGGGCCACAACCTCAACCTGGCGCCGCGGACGTGTCTGGGTGAAGTTGGGCAGCCTGACACCCCAGATCCGCGCCCCGTCGCGCGCATCAAGGCGCATCAGCTCGTTGCGATCCGTCAGTGCAAAGACAGATCCGCCTGCCACCCAAACCGGGCTGATTGCGCCATCGGGGGCCGTCCAGCGGCGTTCACCATTGGCGGCGTTCAGGGCAATCATCCGCCCGGAATGGGTGCCCACATATAAGGTGTCCCCCGCCAAGACCGGATCACCCGTGATATCCGCGATCCGCGCCAATGCGCTAAAGCGGCGTTGACCGGACACAATCGCATCCCACACGCGCAACCCGCCTTGGCGGAAGGTGGCCTGCACCTCGCCATTGCCGAACGCGAAAACCGCCAACTGATCCGTGACCACCGGCGCGGCACCGCCCAGCACATTCGCCTGATCCGGTGCTGTCGATGTCTGCCAGCGCACGCGGCCATTGGATTTCTCAATCGCCCAAGCGGTATCACCGCCCGACACCAGATAGACCAGATCGCCCACGATCGTCGGCGTGCCTGAACCCGTCGCCTCCAGCTTTTGCTGCCACAAGACCGCGCCCGTGGCGGCATCCAGCGCAGAAAGCAATCCGAAGGTGGACGAGACATAGACAACCCCGTCCGACAAGGCGATACCGCCGCCGCTTGCCTGATCAGAGCGATGCGCCGACGGGGTCAGATCCTGCGCCCAGAGCGTGTCACCCGATGTTGATGTGGCCGTCACCGTGGCCCCGGCATCAAGGGTGAAAATCCGCCCCTGCCCCATCACAGGATCTGCCGTGATGCGCTGGCGTTTGGCGTCACCCGCCCCGATATTGGCCGACCAGACCAGTTGCGGACGCGGCGACAGGGCCGCATTCTCGGTTCTGAACCGGGCAGAGTTCGGGCGATGCGTCCAGTCCGCATTGCTGACTTGGGCTGGCAAGGAAATCGGCAGGCTGATATTCTCGGCCTGCGCGTCTGCCCGCGGGGCGACCGCCTCGCCGCTCAGCGCCGCGCGCAAATCTTCGCGCACGCCCGGCAAAACCACCGTGCGCTCCACGCAAGCGGTCAGAAAGACAAGCCCGGCCAATCCCATGACCCATCCTGTCTTGTGAAATGATGCTGCTTTCACGCCCGCCTCGCCTTCCTTGTCACCGTGCCGCCCGCCAGGGTTTCGCACGCGCGTGCCATCTTCTCAATTCCCGAACGCGCCCATGATGTCCGGCGTGCCACCCAGCGCCACAATCAACTGAGACGCCCTTTGACGCAAGCCCGCTGTCACCTCGGCATCCGATTGCACCTGTTGCAAACGGCTGATTGCGACATCGGTCTGACCTGTCTCGATCTCGATCAGGGCCAGTTGCTCCTCGGCTTGCAACCGCAGCATGGCGCTGGTCTGGGTGAATCCCTCAAAGCCCAGACGCCGCTCCTCAACGCTCAGCCCATCGCTGTTCAGCAGCAGCGCCTTGAACCCGGCCAACTGGCGATAGACCGGATCGACCGCCCCGTCCGAGGCGATTCCATCCAGCAAGCCCAGCGCCTGTTCGGTGTGGCCGGCGTTGATCAACTCGGATACCATCATGAACTCGGCCGTGATCCGCGCGCCGGGGGTGGCAGGCGCGATCGCGCGCAAACCGGCAACGCGGGCGTCACTTTCATTGGCCTCAAGTGCTGCGATCATCGCATCGCCAAAAGCTTGCGCCTGTGCAGCCTCGCGGGCTTTGCGCCATTCATTCCACGCGGCCCCGCCGACCAGCGCAAGGACCACCAGAACGGCTATCCAGCCATAGCGCCTGATCATGCCATAGATGCGGTCGCGGCGGACCTCTTCGGTGACTTCTTCGATGAAACTTTCGCTCTGGCTCACGCGTTGCCCCTTTTCCACGTTGCCCCCTCTTACCGTGAAGCCGCAGCCCTGCCAAGGGGCCGGGGACCGCTGCGCCGTGATCCGCCCGAAACGGGCATTGTGACGACAATGTCAAAGGGTTTCAAAGCACTGGCCTGCGCACCTGTCCGCCGGGCCGCAGCGCATGATGCCGCGCTTGCGAGATACGGCAAAAGTGACTAATCCGAACCGAACAGTTTAGCGTATAGATCTGATAGATCACAAAACTTGCCCGGACCCCTGACAGACCAAGCCTTCGCAATGGGCGTTTTGCATTGGTGTGACCGCAATCAAAAGGACGGTTGATGCGTATTTTTCCCGTAATTATTGCCGTGCTGGTTGCGGCTTTTCTGTTGGCGCTAGTGCTGGAACGCGACAAGCTGCTTGCGCTGGCCGGAAACGGGCCCGCACAGTCAGAGGCCGCACAGACGGACAAGCCTGCAACGCGTGCGGTGCGTGTGGTGGCCATGACCTCGACCGCGCGCGGGATCGAGGATGCCGTGATCCTGCGCGGCGAAACCCAAGCCCTGCGCGAGGTAGAGTTGCGCGCCGAAACAACCGGGCGCATCGTGTCTGATCCTTTGCGCCGCGGGGCATTTGTGGAACAGGACCAGATCATCTGCCAGATTGATATCGGCACCCGCGCAGCGATGCTGGCCGAGGCGCAGGCGCGCCTGTCGGATGCGCAGATCAATTTTGCCGCCGCTGACCGTCTGTCACAGGACGGTTTTGCCTCTTCCACGCGGCTTGCCACAACCCAGACCAACCTGCGCAGCGCCGAAGCCGCCGTGGCCGCCGCCACCAAAGAGATCGAGCGCCTGACAATCCGCGCCCCTTTCGCGGGCATATTGGAAGATGACAGCGCCGAATTGGGCAGCCTGCTGCAAGCGGGCGGCCTTTGCGCCACCGTGCTGCAGCTTGATCCGATCCGGCTGGTCGGGTTTGTCCCTGAAACCGAGGTGGGGCGGATCGAAATGGATGCCCTGGCCGGCGCGCGCCTTGCCGCCGGTCAACAGGTGCAGGGGCGCGTGACCTTTTTGTCCCGCTCGGCTGATCCGACAACCCGCACCTTCCGCGTGGATATCGAAGTGCCAAACCCCGATCTGGCCATAAGGGACGGTCAGACCGCTGAAATCCTGATTGCCGCCCAAGGCAC
>JBLRWJ010000026.1:4430-5984 GCA_047921315.1 Rhodobacterales bacterium
GTGGGCGCGTTTGCCTATGTCAGCCTGCCCAAGGAAGGCGAGCCGGATATCGAAATCCCCGCCCTGTTCGTATCGGTCCCCTTCCCCGGCATCTCGGCCGAGGATAGCGAGGCGCTGCTGGTCAAACCGATGGAGACGGAACTGTCCGATCTGGACGGCCTGAAAAAAATGACATCCACCGCCGCCGAAAACTATGCCGGTGTGGCGTTGGAGTTTGAATTCGGCTGGGACAAATCCAAAATCATGGCCGATGTGCGCCAAGCCATGAGCAGCGCCGAAGGGCAATTCCCCGCCGGATTTGAGAAATATTCGATCAACGAGATCAACTTTTCAGAATTTCCCATCATCATCGTCAACCTGACAGGCGATGTGCCCGAACGGACGATGGCGCGTATCGCCAAAGACCTGCAAGACCAGATTGAGGCGCTGGATGCGGTGATGGAGGCCGGGATCGCGGGCAACCGCGATGAGATGGTCGAAGTGGTGATCGACCCGCTGCGGCTGGAATCCTACAATGTCACCGCAGGCGAATTGATCAGCGTTGTGCAGAACAACAACATGCTGATCGCCGCCGGAGAGATCGAAAGCGCGCAAGGCACATTCAGCGTCAAGATCCCGTCATCCTTCAACAGCCCGCGTGACATCTACAGCCTGCCGGTCAAAACCAACGGAACCCGCGTGGTCACGCTGGGCGATCTGGCCGATATCCGCATGACCTTTGAAGATCGCAAAGGCACCGCGCGCTTCAATGGGGACCCCACGATCGCGCTGCAGGTGGTCAAGCGCAAAGGCTTCAACCTGATCGATACCGCCGCCGATGTGCGCCGCGTGGTTGCGCAGGCGCAAGCCACATGGCCCGAAGATATGGCCGCCGCCGTGCAGGTTGGCACCTCCAACGATCAAAGCCGCGTGGTCGGCTCTATGGTCAGCCAGCTTGAAGGCTCTGTGCTGACCGCCATCGCGCTGGTGATGATCGTGGTGCTGGCCAGCCTTGGCACGCGCGCCGCCCTGCTGGTGGGCTTTGCCATTCCCACCTCGTTCCTGCTCTGTTTCGTGTTACTGGCCGCCATGGGCGTGACCATCTCGAATATCGTGATGTTCGGCCTGATTCTGGCTGTGGGTATGCTGGTCGACGGGGCCATCGTGGTGGTGGAGTATGCCGATAAGCGGATACAGGACGGCTCTGGCCCGATGACCGCCTATGTCGAGGCGTCAAAGCGGATGTTCTGGCCCATCGTCAGCTCCACCGCCACCACGCTTTGCGCCTTTTTGCCAATGCTGTTCTGGCCCGGCGTGCCCGGCGAATTCATGGGCATGCTGCCCGTCACCCTGATTTTCGTGCTCTCGGCCAGCCTGATCGTGGCGCTGATCTACCTGCCTGTCATGGGGGGCGTCACAGGACGGATGAGCCGGATGTTCGGCCAGACCTCTGATATGTTGCGCCACGCCGCGCCGTGGTGGCTGCGCGCCGCACTGGTGCCGCCATCAATGTATCTGGTGTCTCTGGGGGCGATGCAGGTGCTCAACCCCGGCTATCTGTTCGGCGGCGTGCCG
>JBLRWJ010000026.1:6084-28121 GCA_047921315.1 Rhodobacterales bacterium
CAGGCCATCGTCTATGTCCGCGCCCGCGGCAACCTGTCCTTGGCCGAAAAAGACGCGCTGGTGCGTCAGGCCGAAGACATCGTGCTGGCCCATCCCGGCGTGGACACGGCCTTTGCCTTTGCTGGCGATGGCGGGCTGAACGCCAATACCGGCGGCGCCCAACCCCCGCTGGACACGATCGGTCAGATCCAGCTTGAAACCATCCCGTGGGAAGATCGCCGTGATCGTCCGGATCTGGATGGGGATCTGGTGATTGCCGAACTGACCGAGGCGATTGGCGCCATTCCCGGCCTGCAGGTCGAGGTGATCGCACAAGCGCGCGGCCCGGCTTCGGCCAAACCGGTCCATCTGCGGCTCAAAAGCAATGACTGGGCCGCCTTGCAAGAGGCGACACGCGTGGCCCGCGCCCGGTTTGATGACACCCAGGGCCTGACCCTGATCGAAGACACGCTGCCCCTGCCCGGTATCGACTGGCAGATTGATGTCGATGTCGAAAAGGCGGGGCGGTTCGGGGCCGATGTCGCCACTGTCGGTGGCATGGTGCAACTTGTGACACGCGGCTTGCTGCTGGATACGATGCGGGTGGACAGCTCGGATGAAGAGGTCGAGATCCGCGTCCGCCTGCCGCAACAGGACCGTGTCCTGTCCACGCTGGACACACTAAAAGTGCGCACACAGGACGGGCTGGTGCCGCTGGCCAATTTCATCAGCCGCCAACCGGTGCCCAAACTGGCCGAGATCAAACGCGTCGATGGCCAACGCTATTTCGACGTCAAGGCAGGTATCACCAACGGCCTGACCCACACGGTCACAGCCGCCGATGGCAGCACAAGTCAGGTGCCGATCACCGCCACCGAACGGATCGAAACCCTGACCGAATGGCTGGAAACAAACCCGCTGCCCGCAGGTGTCGCATGGGAATGGACCGGCGATCAGGAAGATCAGGCCGAATCGGGCGCCTTTCTGGCCAAGGCCTTTGCCGGCGCGCTGGGGTTGATGTTCATCATCCTGCTGGCGCAGTTCAACTCGGTCTATAACGCGGTGCTGGTGCTGCTGGCGGTGGTGCTGTCCACCACGGGGGTGCTGATCGGGATGCTGGTGATGGATCAGACCTTCTCGATCATCATGACCGGCACCGGCATTGTGGCTCTGGCCGGGATCGTGGTGAATAACAATATTATCCTGATCGACACCTATCAGGAATATTCCCGCTACATGCCAAGGATCGAGGCGATCATCCGCACAGCCGAGGATCGGATCCGCCCGGTTCTGCTGACCACGATCACCACGATGGCGGGCCTTGCGCCCATGATGTTCGGCCTCAGCCTTGATTTCATCAATGGTGGCTATTCCATCGACAGCCCCACCGCGCTGTGGTGGAAACAACTGGCCACAGCGGTGGTCTTTGGTCTGGGCATCGCCACCATGCTGACGCTGGTCTTTACCCCCTCCATGTTGGCGCTGCGGGTCTGGGCGGGAACCTATGCGATGGGCCTGTCACGCCTGCTGGCCATCTTGTCCTTTGGCCGCGGCAGCCGCGCCGCGCGCGACTGGGCGCTGAACCGCGCCGCCCGCAAGCTCAAAGCCCCCGAAATCATATGGGAAGATGAAGCCGCCGACCCGCCGCTGGTGCTGTCCCCCGCCAAAGCTGATCCGCTGACCAGCCCGCAGCCCCCGTTGCGCGCCGCCGAATAACCAGTTAGCGGCGCCGCCCGTGCCGTTATCACGCGCGGCGCTGCTTCTTTTTGCTGAAAATATCCCCCGCGGAGCGCATCGCAGCATAGCTGCGATTGAACATGCTCACGCCGCCTCGCCGCGCTCGCTGGCCTGGCGTTGCCACAGCCCCCAATAGCGGCCCTTGCAGGTCAGCAGATCGGCGTGCGTGCCCTCCTCCACGATCACCCCGTCCTCCAACACGATGATCCGGTCGGCATCCGCCACTGTGGACAGCCGATGCGCAATGGTCAGAACCGTGCGGCCTTCGGCGGCACGCGCCAGCGCGCCCTGGATCTCCTGTTCGGTTTCTGTGTCCAGCGCCGATGTCGCCTCATCCAGCAGCAGGATCGGCGGATTCTTCAACAATGTGCGCGCAATGCCCACACGCTGCTTTTCCCCGCCTGACAGCTTCAACCCGCGCTCTCCCACCTGCGTGTCATAGCCATCGGGCAGGCGCAGGATGAAATCATGGATCTGCGCATCGCGCGCGGCCTGCTCGATCTGCGCCTGAGTGGCCCCATCGCGGCCATAGGCGATGTTATAGCGGATCGTGTCGTTGAACAGCACCGTATCCTGCGGCACCACGCCGATGGCGTCATGCAGGCTGGTCTGCGTGATGTCGCGCAGGTCTTGCCCGTCGATCAGCACAGCACCTTTTGTCACATCATAGAACCGGAACAACAGCCGCCCGATGGTGGATTTCCCCGACCCCGACGAGCCGACAATCGCAACTGTCTCGCCTGCCGCCACCTTCAGGCTGACCCCGTTCAGGATCGTGCGTTCCGGGTCATAGCCGAAGTGGACATCGCGCAACTCCACCGCGCCGCCTTGCACTTTCAGAACATTCGCACCGGGTTTATCGGCCACTTCGGCGGGTTGCTCTAACAAATCGAACATTTCGCCCATATCAACCAAAGCCTGCCTGATCTCGCGGTAAACAGTGCCCAGAAAGTTCAGCGGCATGGTGATCTGGATCATATAGGCGTTGACCATCACAAAATCTCCCACCGTCAGCGCGCCACGTTCCACGCCGATGGCGGCCATGACCATGACAATCACGAGACCCGCCGTGATCAGGAAGGATTGGCCGAAATTCAAGAACGCCAGCGAATACGATGTCTTGAGGGCCGCCGCCTCATATTGCTGCATCGCGCCATCATAGCGGCGCGCCTCGCGCGCCTCGGCGCCGAAATATTTGACTGTCTCGAAATTGAGCAGGCTGTCGATCGCCTTTTGATTGGCATCGGTGTCCTGATCGTTCATCACCCGGCGCAGCTTGACCCGCCATTCGGTGACGGTGAAGGTGAACCAGACATAGACCGCGATGGTCAACACGATCACCGCCAGATACCAGACATCGAAGAGGAAAAACAAAATCCCCGCGATCATCAGCAGTTCCAGAACCAGGGGTCCGATGGAAAAGATCAAAAAGCGCAGCAGAAAATCCACCCCCTTGACGCCGCGCTCGATGATCCGGCTCAGCCCGCCTGTTTTGCGCGTCAGGTGATAGCGCATCGACAGGCGGTGGATATGGGTAAAGGTCTCCAGCGCCAGCGCCCGCAAGGCGCGCTGGCCCACGGCCGCAAAGATCACATCGCGCAATTGCTGAAACCCGTTCGACAGCAGCCGCGCCATGCCATAGGCCACCGTCAGCCCGACCGCCCCCAGCATCAGCGGCGATACGCCTTCGCCAGCCAGCGCATCAACCGCCTGTTTATACAGGATCGGCGTCCCAACCGCGACGATCTTGGCCAAGAGCAGCGTCAGCAGCGCAAACACCACGCGCCTTTTGACCCATGGCTGCTCCTGCGGCCAAAGATAGGGGGCCACACGCCGGATCGTGCGCAAGCCAGAGCGGCGCGCGGCGCGTGCCTCGTCGGATGTGGGGGTAGATCGTCGCATGGCCGGGCCTCTTGTTACGGCTCACAGATAGGCCGCTTTGTCCGGGAAGGCCAGCGACCGCCGCATCTTGGCGATATCATAGCCGCACCACATGCCCCTCGCGCGGGCTGGTGCGCCCTGTGGCCAGATCGGCCCAAAGCGCGGGGGCACTGTCCAGCCCGTCATGGACCACAACCTGTAGCCAGCCATCCGCCTGTGCCGCAACCCGTTTCCACGCGGCTGTGATCTGCGCCTCGATCACGCCTGCCCCCCATTCCGCCCGCCTTTTGGCAATCTGGGCGGGGGCAAAGAAAAACTGCGGCTTTGGCCCTGGCAGATCCTTGGGCGGGGCGAATTTATCCCAATGGCTGGTCCCCACCGCAGCGGAATGGCGCAACTGATCCGACAGATGCCCATGCAACGCCGCCTTCACAGCGGCATTGCCCGCCATGTCGATATAAACACTGGGCACGCGGTTCAACTGGTCCAGTTCGTCATAGGCCAGCACGGTATCGCAGCTTTCCAACCCTGCGACAAAGGCGCGGTTTTTTGCGCCCGTCAGCCCCACGATCCGGTAGGGACGATCCTCAGGTTCAGCCAGAAAATGGCACAGCCCCAGCCCCGTCTTGGACGAGGCGCTGCCAATGATGATCTGCGCGGCGCCAAACCAGTCATTGTCGGCCAGCCAATCGAACAACAAATAGGATGTCGCCAGCAAAGGCTGCAGCAAGCTGCGCAGATGGTCATCATGCGCGCTGCCTGCCTTGATCACGACATAGGTGTTATAGACCAGTGCCAGCCCGTCACGATGCGCCGTGCGATCCACAAAAACACCGGGGGCGGTCTGGTCGGGGCGGATGACCAAGGCCTGCGCCATCGGCAGATAGCCATAAAGACGGGTGCCGACTGGCAGTGCCGCAACATGGCTTTGCGTCACCACGGCCGTGCCCCAGACAGGCACGATCCCTTGGCCTGCCACCCCGCTGGGAAAAAACTTCCAATACTCCAGCACATCCCCGGTTGCCGCATAGGTGACGTTATTGACCGTCAGTGCGAAACTTTCGATGCCAAGCCGCACCTCATCCGCGGCCAAGGCCACAGGGGCCGCGCCATCATCCGCCAGTCTTGCCTGCGTTATGTCCCGTTGATCCACCAATACCTGTTGCATTGCGCCCCTCCCTGCCTGCTATCGATCATGTCGCCACAGGCTATGCGCCCATGGCGCGGCCTGCACAGTCTTTTTGCGCATGACGGAGCGTCACCCCGCCTGCGCCTAGTCGGGGATCTCGAATATCTGGCCGGGATAGATCAGGTCGGGGTTGCGGATCCGGTCTCGGTTCGCCTCAAACAGGCGCACGAACAAGATGCCCTCGCCGTAATTCTCACGGGCAATGGCCCATAGCGTATTGCCCGGCTGCACTGTCACCGCCCGGATGGTGGGTGCTGCTGTGGCGGTATCGGCGGTCGTGGCGGCGGGGTCTGGCGTGGCGGATGCGGCAGTGCTGTCAGACATGCTTTCAACCGTGCTGTCGGACATGCTGTCAGCCCTGATCATGACCCCCGCCGCAATCGCCGCCACCTCGGCGCGATCCTCGCGTTTGAATGGTGTCTCGATCCGCGACAAAACCTTGCCCGTTGCGTCAACCTCATCCAGACGCAGCGTGTAGACGCCGGATGTCACGCCGGGCAAACCGCTGCTCCAGATACCATCTGCCCCGATACCGGCCTTGGTCAGCGCGCGACCATCCAGATAGATCAGCACTATGGCATCGGCTGTGCCGCGCCCTTGCAACACCACATCCCCCGCGTTGCTATAGCTGATGACATCCAACGCAATCCCCAGACCTGCCATGGCCGTATCTGCCGCCGTTGCGGGCTGCAACACGCGCACCCCCGTGGCATCGGACAACAAAACAGCAGGCGCGCTGGCGGGCGTCGGGGTGGCTGAAGGCTCTGCCGCGGGGACGGGTTCCGGCATGGCCGGCGCATCCGGTGCGGTGGTGCTGGTGACAATGTCAGGCTGTTCTGCAAGGACAGGTTGCCCAGCCGCCTGCGGGGTCTCTTCGACTGCGGTCTGATCGGTCATATCGGCAGCCACCGCCACCACAGGCGCAATGATCACCTGTTGATCCGAGGGGGTCGCCGCGCCATCCTGTGTGATGGTCAGGGTCAGAACGCGTGGGGCATCTGAGGGTGGCAAGGACACAAACGCGACAAAGGCACCGTCACCTCCGGCGGGTGCGGTGCCGATAACGCGGCCATCCAAGATGATCTCGACCATGCTGCCGGCCAAGGCGCGCCCTGCCACCAATGCCTCGCCATCAGGGGCAAGGCGCACAGTATCAAAACTGGGCGCGGGGATGGCGGCGCGCTCTGCTGCGGCGGGAGGGGGGGCGTCAGCCGCAATCTCAGCCTCAACCTCAACCTCAGCCTCAAACGCTGCATCTGCCGGACCCTCGGCCTCGGCTACCGGGGCTGGGTCCGGTGTGGCCATCCCGGACGGTGCGGGAGCGGGCAACGGGGCGGTTGCAGTCTCAGCCGTGGCCTCCGGCGCGCTTGTAACATCGAGATCGGTTGCCGCCTGATCCGGCACCAGATCTGCCGGATCGTCCAGCGCCGCCGCCGCCTCGGTCTGATCAGCCACCGCATCGCTGGTCTGTGCCGCCTCAACCGGCGCGGATTGTGCCGCTTGCGTGTCAGCCTGTGCCACCTGCTCAGCCTGTTCCGGCGTCTGGCTTGGTTGCACCGGATCAGAGGCCAGCGCGCCCGCGTCAACAGGCTCTGGCCCCGGTGGCGGGGCTACGCGGGCGCTGAACGCCAAAAGCAGCGCCACCACAACAACGGCCACCACGCCACCTGCAAGACCAAGGGCCCGACCGCCCGACATCCAAGACTGTTCTTTCATTTGTACCCTTCCGGTCCACCATTTTGACTGCATGGCGGTTGAGCGAAATTAGCAACAAGGTTACCACCTAACACATGCAGCTTTTTACAGAATCTTAACAGAAACGGAATTAGGCATGTCGCGAAACGTCAAAGGATTTGCTGTCTGCGTCTATTGTGGCGCACGCTTCGGGCATGACCCAAAGTACAAAACCGCCGCAACCAAGCTGGGCCAGACCCTTGCCATGGAAGGATGGCAACTGGTCTATGGCGCGGGGGATGTTGGCCTGATGGGGGCTGTGGCGCGGGCGGCACAGGCTGCGGGCGGCGATACATTGGGTGTTATTCCAGAACATCTGCTGAAGATGGAAGTGGGCAAAACCGATCTGACCCGCTTTGTCGTGACCGAAACCATGCATGAGCGTAAGAAGGTCATGTATATGAATTCAAACGCGATTGTGGTGCTGCCCGGCGGCGCGGGATCGCTGGATGAATTCTTTGAGGTGCTGACATGGCGGCAACTGGGCCTGCATGCCAAACCGATCTTTCTGCTCAATATCAACGGCTACTGGTCGCCGCTGGTGGCGCTGATCGACCATGTGATCGATCAGGGTTTTGCCGATCCGTCCTTGGCCGGTTTCATCACCGTTGTGGACAATGTTGACGCGCTGGCCCGCGCCCTGCGTGCCGCCCGCTCGATCGAGACGGACGCGGCCGAATAAAGCGCCAGTGCCAGCCAGATCAGCGCGAAGGCCAGCATGTGCCAACCACTGAAGGGTTCGGCAAAAATGGCAATGGCAACAATGAATTGCAGCGTCGGGTTGATGTATTGCACCAGACCCACCGTGCCCATCCGCACCCGTTTGCTGGCATAGGAAAACAGCATCAGGGGCACGGCGGTCAGCACGCCTGAGAACATCAACAGCAAACTGTCGGTCCAGTTGGCCCCGAAGGCACCGCCATCCTGAGGCGCCAGCCCCAGCACGACCAGCGCAATGGGTGACAAGACCAGCACCTCCGCCGTGACAGACACAACAGGACCGGATGAAAGCTGTTTTTTAACAAGGCCGTACAACCCGAAGCTAACTGACAAGACCAGCGCGATCCAAGGTGCCACGCCCAAGCCCAGCGTCAGAACCATGACCGCCAAAGCGGCCAAGGCCACGGCGATCACCTGCGCCCGGCTTAACCTTTCGCCAAACACCACCCGCCCGATCCCCACGGCCACCAGCGGGAACAGGTAATACCCCAATGAGGCCTCTGTCGCCTTGCCGATCTGGATCGACAGGATAAAAACAAACCAGTTGGTCGAAATCATCAAGGCCGCAAAGATGACGATCCCGATGGCGCGCGGTGATCCCAGCGCCGCCCGCAGCTGGCCCAGACGCCCCTGCACCATCAGGATCAGCGCGAAAAACACCAGTGACCATAGCGTGCGATGCGCCAAAAGCTCGATCGGCGGCACATGGGCCAACAGCTTGTAATAAAGACCAGACAACCCCCAAAAGGTGCATGTGGCCACCAAGGCCACAACACCTTTGCCAGCTTCTGTCATCTGCCTGTCATCCCCGCGCCTGCCCGCCTGCCCTTTGGCCCCGCACCTTGACGCAGGTGGCGCGGGGGTTCAATGGCCCAGCCGCCTGTGGCTACATCGCTTCCAGATCGTCGATCACGATTTTTTGCAATTCCGGCAGCGGATGGCCTGTCAGCGTCTTGGGGATCTGGGCAATGACTGTTTTGCTGACCGTATCATGCAACTGATCCCGTAATTCACCCAGAACCCGTGGCGGCGCGACCAGAACCATCCGCTTGACCTTGCCGCGCTGCACCATGCGTTTGAGGATATCTGACAGTTGGGCGGCAAAGCGATCTTTGGCCAACTGGTGCCAATCTGCCTCTTCCATCGCGGACCGCTGAGCAAAGCCGTTATCAGCGCGCCGCCCCGGCCTGTCCGAGACCTGTTCGCCCAAAGGCGGGTTATCTTGCTGCTCGATCCGCTCCACCACCAGACTGGGGGATGTTGCACCGCTTTTATTGCACAAAAACAACGCTTTCTCACCGTCTGCCACCACAACCCACGTGTCTTTTTCCAATTTCAGCATCGTGTTCTCCGTTCCATTGTGACTGATCCGAACCGGACCAGACAGGTCTTTGCGCGCGCTCACCCCAAGATATGAACGATCTGGCATGAAAAAAACCCCGCATCCGGGAAGATGCGAGGTTTCGGTGATGTCCGTCACTGCCCGCGGGCAGGTGGCGCAACCTGCGTCACAGGCGCGATCACAGAAGCGATCACAGGCGCGAGGCGACGTTTTCCCAGTTGACCAGATTATCAAGGAAATTGGACAGATAGGCCGGGCGCTTGTTGCGGAAATCGATGTAATAGGAATGTTCCCACACATCGCAACCCAGCAGCGCGGTCTGACCAAAGCACAAGGGGTTCACGCCGTTTTCGGTCTTGGTGACCTTCAGCGCGCCATCCTTGTCCTTGACCAGCCAGCACCAGCCGGACCCGAATTGCCCGGCACCAGCGGCGCTGAACTCTTCCTTGAATTTGTCAACGGAACCGAAACTGTCGGTGATCGCCTTTTCCAGCTCGGACGGCATCGCCGTTTTGTTCGGGCCCATCATCTCCCAGAACTGCATATGGTTCCAGTGCTGGGAGGCGTTGTTGAAGATCCCGCTCTGGGCAACGGCACCGGCGGCATATGTGCCGGTGATGATGTCTTCCAGCGATTTGCCTTCCCATTCGGTGCCGGCAATCAGTTTGTTTCCGTTATCCACATAGGCTTTGTGGTGAATGTCGTGGTGATACTCGAATGTCTCAGCAGACATACCATGCGCCGCCAGCGCATCATGGGCATAGGGAAGGTCAGGAAGTTCGAAAGCCATAGGTGGGCACCCCTTTTGTTGTGGTTCTCTCCGGGATCTAGATGGTAGCCTGAGGGGGGTAAGGTCAACCCCCGCCCGGCCTTGGCCGCCCGCTTCAGCCGAAATAATCCACCGCTGCCGCCGGGTCGGCGGCGGCCTTGAGCAGATCAAAAACATAGACCGCGACCGAGCGGAAACAGACCGCGTTGATCCGCCCCGCCTCGGGCATCCAGAAGGCGCCGGCCACCTGCGCCATCCGGCTGCGCCGGAAATCGCCCACGGTGAAACTGGCCGGATGCAGATCGACCGGCGCCAGTTTGGCCAGCACCTCGCGGACATGCGCATCCGGTCCGGTCACCGAAATGACAGCGCGCGCATCCGACACATTCTGGACCAGATGATGCGTGCCTGCCAAAGACGCCTCAAGGCTGCTGACAGCGGCCCCGGTCTGCCCATAGGGCAGGATCAGCAGAATCTCATCCGGTGACATCCACGCCGCCTGCCCTTGGCTGACACCCTTGGCGGGCCGGATACAGCCCTTGGGCGGCATCGGCAGGCCAAGCGCCTTGTCCAAAGCCGCCGCAACCGCCGCATGCGACAGATCAGCGCGCAGGGTGATCATGCCGATCAGTCCAAGATCCTCGACCGTCACCAGTCCTTCAAAACGGGCCCCGTCAAGGGCGCTGCGCGGCTCAGACATTCTGCTTCTCTCCGTCCTTGTCGTAGAACACCTGATCCACGATCCGTGCCGATACGCTGGTGCCGTCCGTCTTGCCAAAACTGATCACCTCGCCCATCCGGTCCGGTCCGTTCAGAACCAGCCCCATCGCGATGCCCCGCTCCAGCGTTGGCGAATGATAGGTCGAGGTGACGCGCCCTTGCGTGTTGCGCTGGCCATTCGCGTTGACCCCCTCGGCCAGGGCATAGGCCCCATCGGGCAGCGTGCTGCCATCGAGTGTTTCCAACCCGACCAGTTTCCAGCGGTTCGGATCGGTCATATGGCTGCGCTGTTGCCCGCGCTTGCCAATATAGTCATCCTTTTTCTTGGAAATCGCCCAAGACAGGCCAAGATCCTGCGGAATGATCGTGCCATCGGTTTCATCACCGATCATGATGAACCCTTTTTCGGCGCGCATGATATGCAACGCCTCGGTCCCATAGGGGGTAGCCCCGAATTCCGCGCCCTCCGCCAAAAGCCGCTCCCAAAACGCCAGACCCTGGCTGGCCGGCACCGCGATCTCATAGCTCAACTCGCCAGAGAATGAGATGCGGAACACCCGCGCAGGCACGCCACCCAGCGTCCCCTCGGCCCATTGCATGAAGGGAAGCGTATCCTTGGACAGATCCATCCCGCCCAGCTTGTCCAGCACCTTGCGGGCATTGGGGCCAACAACGGCGAATTGCGCATATTGTTCCGTGACATTGGCAACATAGACCTGCCAATCCCACCATTCGGTCTGCAACCATTCTTCCATATGGGCATGGATACGATCCGCGCCGCCGGTGGTGGTGTGGCACAGCCACGTATCCTCGGACATGCGCGCCACCACGCCATCATCCATCAAAAACCCGTTCTCCGAACACATCAGACCATAGCGGCATTTGCCCACCGGCAGCGTGCTCATCATATTGGTGTAAAGCATATCCAGAAAGCGCCCGGCATCGGGGCCTTTCACCACCAGCTTGCCAAGGGTCGAGGCATCCAGCAAGCCAAGGCTTTGCCGTGTCTGCCTGACCTCACGGTTCACAGCGTCATGCACGCTTTCGCCGCTTTGCTGATAGCAGTAAGGGCGGCGCCAATGCCCGACAGGCTCCCAAAAGGCCCCATTGGCCGCGTGCCAGCCATGCAGGGGTGTGCGGCGCAACGGCTGAAAAATTTCTCCGCGCGCCTCGCCTGCGATGACCCCCATGCTTATGGGCGTATAGGGCGGGCGGAATGTGGTGGTGCCAACGCTGGGAATATCGGTGTTAAGCGCATGGGCCAGCGTAGCCAGACCATTGATATTGCTCAGCTTGCCCTGATCGGTTGCCATGCCCAGCGTGGTATAGCGTTTGGCATGTTCCACCGATGTGAACCCCTCTTGCGCGGCCAGTTGCACATCCGAGACTTTCACATCGTTCTGGAAATCCAGCCAAGCCTTGGACCGCAACGGATAGGATGCGCCCTGCGGCATCATCCAGACCGGCGCGATAGGGGCGCTGTGCTGTGCTGCGACCTCGGGCAGGTTTGCCGGTTCCGCCTGATGCCCGGTTGCTGCGGCGGCCATGCATCCGGCCTTCTCGGCATCCGCCAGAACCGCGCCCAGATCCAGCGCACCATTGGCGGCCCCCGCCGCGATCACCATGGGCTGGCCATCCGCTCCGGTTGGTGCGCGATCAGGGTCGGGGCGGAACATCGCCTGCGCGGCATCCCAGATCAGCTTGCCCCCGCAATGCGACCACAGATGCACCACCGGCGACCAGCCACCCGACATGGCCACCGCATCGCAGGCCACATTCTCCAGCACGGCCCCCTCGCCCGCCTGCGCACAGATCGCCACGCCGGTGACGCGCTTGCCACCCTTGACCTTTGCGATGGCCTTGCCGTTTTCCACGCGGATACCCGCCGCGCGCGCCTCATCGGCCAGCGCCCCGCCACCCGTGGCGCGCGCATCAAGGATCACAGGGACCGACAGACCCAAAGCATTGAGCGTGATCGCCGTGCGATAGGCATCATCATTATTGGTGGCCACAACCACACGATCCCCGACCGACACGCCCCAATTCACGGCATAATCCCGCAGGGCCGAAGCCAGCATGACACCCGGAATATCATTGCCTGCAAAGGAGAGCGGCCGCTCGATTGCCCCTGTCGCTGTCACAATCCGGGCCGCCCTGACCCGCCACAGCCGGTGCCGCGGACCTTCCTGATCGGGTGCATGATCCAGCAAACGCTCATAACCCAGCACATAGCCGTGATCATAAACCCCTGCCCCCATGCACCGCAGGCGCAGGGTGACATTGGCCATTGTTTCCAATTCGGAAACAACTGTTGCGATCCACGCATCAACCGGCTGACCATCCACAATGCCGCCATCCACCGGCGCACGCCCGCCCCAATGGGCAGTCTGCTCCATCAGCAGCACCCGCGCACCGGACCGCCCCGCCGCAAGTGCCGCCTGCAACCCCGCAACACCACCGCCGATGACCAGCACATCGGCAGATGCGTTGAAATGCTCATACCGATCCGCATCCGCATCGGTCGGCGCTTTGCCCAAACCGGCGGACATACGGATGAACGGCTCATAGACATGTTTCCAGAATGCCCGGGGAAACAGGAACATCTTGTAATAGAACCCCGCCGGCAAAAACCGGCTGAGCGAGGCGTTCACCGCCCCTATATCATAGTCCAGTGACGGCCAGTGGTTCTGGCTGGCAGCCTCCAACCCGTCAAACAACTCTGTCGTGGTGACCCTTTGGTTCGGCTCGAACCGCCCGGCTTTGCCAAGCCCGACCAAAGCGTTCGGCTCCTCCGCGCCCGAGGCAACAACCCCGCGCGGACGGTGATATTTGAAGGAGCGGCCCATCAGCATCTGGTCATTGGCCAGCAAAGCCGAAGCCAATGTGTCGCCCTCATAGCCCTTGAGATACTTTCCGTTGAACCGAAACGTCACCTGCTTGTCGCGGTTCAGAAATCGGCCACCCTGTGACAGACGCGTGCTCATTGAAACTGTCTCCATGACCAGCCGGGCCGTTTGGCGCTGATCTTGTCCTTGATATCCTGTGGCGGTTCCGTAGTCTGCGCGGGATATGTGCCGAACACTTCCAGTGTGACGGTACAACGCGCAGCGTGAAACCACTTGCCGCAGCCATAGCTGTGACGCCACCGTTCAAAATGCAGACCCTTGGGGTTCTCGCGCATGAAGAGGTAATTCTCGAACACCTCATCCGCAGATCCGGGGCCATGGCGCGTCAGATGCGCCTCGCCGCCCGCGCTCAGTTCAGTTTCATCGGCCTGCACGCCGCAATAGGGGCATTGAAGGGTCAGCATGGGATGCCTCCGGTGCGAATATGGGCCAAGAGTTTTTCCGAAAAACTCTTGGCAAATTTCTTGTAAGAAATTTGGGTCAGGGCAGCCATCAATGCGCCACCCCGGCTGCCACGGATTCGTCGATGAACTTGCCCTCGCGGAAGCGGAACATCGAGAATTCCTGCGTCAGGGGTGAATGGCCTTTGGCCATCAGCTCGGCCATGGCCCAACCTGAGCCGGGCGTGGCCTTGAACCCGCCGGTGCCCCAACCGCAATTGACGAACACACCTTCAACAGGTGTTTTGGACAGGATCGGCGAGCGATCCCCGGTCATATCCACAATCCCGCCCCACTGGCGCAACATTTTCAGGCGGCTGATCATCGGGAAGGTTTCGATCAGGGCGCGGACGGTTTCCTCGATATGGTGGAAACTGCCGCGCTGGGTGTAGTTGTTGAACCCGTCGGTGCCGCCGCCAATCACCATTTCGCCTTTGTCAGACTGGCTCATATAGCCGTGCACGGTATTGGCCATCACCACCACATCCATACAGGGCTTGATCGGCTCGGACACCAGCGCCTGCAGGGCAAGGCTTTCGATCGGCAGACGGAAGCCCGCCATTTCGGCCAGCACGGATGAATTGCCCGCCACCACAATCCCCAGCTTGTCGCAATCAATCGCGCCGCGTGACGTGTCAACGCCCACAACGCGCCCGCCCTCACGCCGCACGGCTGTGACCTCGCATTGCTGGATCACGTCCATACCCATGTCCGAACAGGCCCGCGCATAGCCCCAAGCCACCGCATCATGGCGCGCAGTGCCGCCCCGCGCCTGCCACAACGCACCCAAGACAGGGTAGCGTGGCCCGTCGATATTGATGATCGGCACCAGTTCCTTGACCCGCGCCGGGCTGACAAACTCGGTCGTGACGCCTTGCAGCGCGTTGGCATGGGCCGTGCGCTGGTAGCCGCGCACCTCATGCTGTGTTTGCGCCAGCATCAGCACACCACGCGGGCTGAACATCACGTTATAGTTGAGATCCTGCGACATCGTCTCATACAGACTGCGCGATTTTTCATAGATCGCCGCCGAGGGGTCTTGCAGATAGTTGGAGCGGATGATCGTGGTGTTGCGTCCGGTATTGCCGCCACCCAGCCAGCCCTTTTCAAGGATCGCCACATTGGTGATGCCGTAATTGCGCCCCAGGTGATAGGCAGTGGCCAGACCATGCCCGCCTGCGCCCACAATGATCACATCGTATTTCTTCTTTGGCGTCGCGTCGCGCCATGCGCGGGTCCAGCCGGTATGTTGGCGCATCGCTTCACGCGCGATAGCAAAGACGGAATAGCGTTTCATCGGCGGCCCTGATCCTTCGAATCCGGTTCTGTATCCTATGCCGTGATATCTGGACCCAAGCCCGCTTTCACCCCCGTTTGGGAACGTCACTATGACGCATGGTTGCGACATGGTGGACCGATGCGACAGTTTGCTCTTTTTTCACACCCGATGGCCATATACACGAGGGCCAGACAAACGGAGGATACATGGCGTTCTGGTTCATTATTTCGGTCCTGGCCCTTGCAGTGGCAGCCTTGCTGGCGCTTGCCATCTTGCGTGGACGCAGCGCGGAGGAACCGCCCGCAGCCTATGATTTGCGGGTTTACCGCGATCAGATGAAAGAAGTGGATCGCGATCTGGCGCGCGGGGTGATCGGCCCGGACGATGCAGAGCGTGTCCGCGCCGAGGTGGCACGCCGTATTCTGGCGGCCGATGCCCAGCTTCAGAAAGGGCTGCAGGAAGGCGCGCAGCCCAAGGCGCTGGCCATGGCGGTGGCGGCAGTGTCGCTGGTTGCGATGGTCGGCGGCTCTATCTGGGTCTATTCCCAACTTGGCGCACCGGGATATCCGGATATGGCCTTGGCCGGACGGATCGAGGCCGCGCAGGAGGCGCGCGTCAACCGCATCTCTCAGGCCGAGGCCGAGGCGCGCGTACCCGCAGCCCCCGCGATCGAAGCCCCCTCCCCCGATTTCTTGCGCCTGATGGAGCAGCTGCGCGAAGCCGTGGCAGCAAGGCCCCGTGATCTGCAAGGCACCATGCTTCTGGCCCGAAACGAGGCAGCACTTGGCAATTTCACCGCCGCCCACAGAGCGCAGGCGCAGGCTTTGTCGATCAAGGGCGAACAGGCAACGGCGGATGATTATGTCGATTACGCCGATATGATGATCCTTGCGGCGGGCGGCTATGTCTCTCCCGAGGCCGAGGCGGCGTTGCGTGCGGCGCTGGTGCGTGATCCGCAAAATGGCCCTGCGCGCTATTATGTCGGCTTGCTTCAGGCGCAAACAGGGCGGCCGGATAATGCCTTTCGCACATGGGATGCCGCCCTGCGCGAAGGCCCTGCCGGCGCGCCCCATATCCGCGCGATCCGCGCCCAGATCGAGGAAATGGCCTTTCGTGCCGGGGTCAATTACATATTACCGCCTGAAGGGGGCGGGCCTGCTGTGGCCCCATCCGGACCAAGCGCACAAGATATCCTGAACGCGGAAAATATGACAGGCGACGAACGGATGGAGATGATCCGCGGCATGGTGCGCAACCTGTCTGACCGGCTGGCGCTGCAGGGTGGCAATTCCACAGAATGGGCCCGCCTGATCGGTGCCTTGGGGGTGCTGGGCAACGAGCGTCAGGCCCGTGTGATCTGGCAGGAGGCGCAAAGCATCTTCTGGGACAATCCCGAAGGTCTGGCCGAAGTTGATGAAGCCGCCCGACAGGCTGGCCTGATAGAATGACGCCAGACAGAATCATGCCAAGCCGATGATCTTTGAGACGGTAGACAGCTTTGCCGAAGCGCTCAGCGCCAATCGCGCGCTTGCGGGGCTGGATTTCGGTGACAAGACCATCGGCGTGGCTGTATCGGACCGGATGCTATCGGTCGGCACCCCGCTGCTGACGATCCGGCGCGATAAATTCACGACAGATGCGGCGCAACTGATCGATATTCTGGCCGCGCGGGAGATTGGCGGCATCATCCTTGGCCTGCCGCGCAACATGGATGGGTCAGAAGGCCCCCGCTGCCAGAAAACCCGCGCTTTTGCCCGCAACCTCAGCAGATTGACCCCCTTGCCGATCACCTATTGGGATGAACGGCTGTCCACCGTCGCCGCCGAGCGGGCCTTGTTAGAGGCGGATACGTCCAGAAAACGTCGCGCCGAGGTGATCGACCATGTCGCCGCGTCCTATATTCTGCAAGGTGCGCTGGACCGTCTGGCGCATCTGAAACGGCATAGCACCGCAAGACGTGACGACAGCAATAATGGAAACGCGCATGGATGATGTCTGGAAACGCGACGAAATCGAAAGTCCCTGCATCAAGATCTGCGTGATCCATCCCGCAGAACGGCTGTGCACGGGTTGCTTGCGCAGTATAGACGAGATCACCAACTGGTCACGATTGACGCCCACGGCACGCCGCGCCGTGATGGAAGACCTGCCCAACCGCGCGCCACGGTTGAAACAACGCCGGGGCGGCCGCGCGGCAAGGCTGGCACAGGACCAGTAGCATCCCGGCTGCTATGTTTCTAAAATCGGGATAGTTGTGTCCAAAAATTCGCTTTGGTTGATATTTTGAAACAGTGGCGGCTTGCCCATATTGCCAAAACGAATGCTATTCTAATTTTTAGAAATCAATTTCAAGCAATTACCGCTCAACGCCCAAAAGCCGCAAGATCAGCAACACTTGCGCAAAAAATGCGCCAATGTTGAAAATTGCACATCATCATTGCGTCATTCTTGTTAATCAGCCAACAACCATTGCGCGGCGCCACCGGGCAAAACAGGTCGAAAATAGGCGATCATGCGGCCGTCCGGCCCTGCATCAACGCCCGCTGCCCAAGCGGCGACGCCGTGCAGGATCAGGCGGTGCAACAGATAGGCCTGCCCCGGTATGGCGTGCAGCTCTACGCGTTCGCATGTGTCAAACACCTCGGCGCGGGCGGCGGTATAGGCTGATGTCACATCAAGATCGGCCCAGCTTTCGGGCGCATGTCCGGCGCATCGGCGCAGCAAAGCGCGGCGCAGGATATGGTGGCTGCCGCGCCACACCACCAGAGGGCTGGCCCCTGCGGGATGCGCGGTCAGCGGCAGGCCCAATATCCACGCATGCGGTTCGCGGATGAAACGCTGCCGCTGCGGCCCCTCGGCCAGCAGACCGTCCAGATGCGCCGCATCGCGTTTGACGCGGTAGCGAAAGGCGGCCTCGCTCTCGTTCCGGCGCGGACGCGGATAGCCGGGCCAGACAACCGACACCTGCGCGCGGTGCAATGGCAAAGGCCCGAACAGCGCATCGGCATGGCTGCGCGCCGCACCTGCCAGCGCCACACCATCGACCGCGCCCCGCGCGTCATTGGCCAGAGCGTCAACGCCAACAAACCACGTCTGTTCGCAATCCAGACCGCGTGCGCGCTGCGCAGGGTCAGCCACGGCCTCCCGCGCCCGTGGCAAGGCTGCGGCAAGCCATGGGGCAAGGGCCGGATCAACCGGCCATGTCATCCAGCCATCGCGCATCATATCCGGCATTTATGAACCCTTCGTGAATCGCAGCCTGCGCAGCGTCTGACAGAACAGCACCAAAGCCAAACGCCAAGCCGCTTCAGGCGCTTTGGATCAGGGCTGCATCGGCCTGCAATCGGGCCTCCTCTACGGCATCAAGGGCTTGGCGCACCAAGGCGAAATCCGCCCCCTCGCGCGATGCGCCCTCTGACAGGATGCGCCGCCACAGCCGCGCCCCCGGCGTGCCTGCGAAAACCCCCATCATATGGCGCGTGACCTGATGCAACCGCCCCCCGTCCGCCAGATGCGCCGCGATATAATCCTGCATCTGCAGAACCACCTTGACAGGATCACTATCCGCGCCCCGCCCCCAGATCAGACGATCCGCCCGGCACAGGATATCGGCAGGCTGGTGATAGGCCGCGCGCCCCACCATGACTCCGTCAAGCCCCGCATCCAGCCATGCCAGCGCCTGATCCAGATCGGTGATCCCCCCATTGACCGAGATATGCAGCCCCCCGAACATGCCCTTCATCCGCAGCACCAGATCATGGTCCAGGGGCGGGATCTCGCGGTTTTCCTTGGGGCTGAGGCCCTGCAGCCACGCCTTGCGCGCATGGATGATAAAACGCCCGCAGCCCGCAGCCCCGACGCGCGCCAAAAATTCGGGCAGCACCTCTTCGGGGTGTTGATCATCAACGCCGATGCGGCATTTCACGGTGATTTCCACATCAACAGCCGCACGCATAGCGGCCACACATTCGGCCACCAGCCCCGGTTGTTTCATCAAAACCGCGCCGAATGTGCCCGATTGCACCCGATCAGACGGGCAACCCACATTCAGGTTGATCTCATCATACCCCGCCTGCGCCCCAAGACGCGCCGCCTGCGCCAGCTCGTCCGGATCAGACCCTCCAAGCTGCAAGGCAACGGGATGTTCTGACGGGTGGTGATCCAGCAAATGAAGCGCGCCGCCCCGCACAAGAGCCGGAGCTGTCACCATCTCTGTATAAAGCAGGGTGTTGGCCGACATCAGGCGATGCATGTAGCGGCAATGCCGGTCCGTCCAGTCCATCATGGGGGCAACGGACAGACGGGCGGCCTGATCGGGCTTTTTGTTCATTGCAATTTCAGTCATATCCTCAGGGCCTTGTCGCAACGCTTCATGCGGTCTTTCAACTGTCTTGTAAGATTTATCGCCACTGACCATCGCAAGAGCGGGCAAATCCCGCACTACACCACTGGGCGCATGATCGCGCAAAATGGCCGATGTGCAATACTGGCAAATGACCGGATCGTCCAGCCACAGCCTTTGCGCGCCGATCAGGCATCATAGCGGCAAGCCGCTTTTATATCATCTGCTGTGGACCGGCCCTGCACCGGCATGACCATCCGCCACATGCGCGTTGTGCAGCATATGGCGGATGGGGCCTTGATGGATCGCCTCCTGTCTTGCACAGGCGGCGTCAGCCTGTATCAGGCGGCAGCTTTGCGTTGCAGCGCATGCGCGGCCGAGATCATATCCGCCGCCTTTTCCCCGATCATGATAGAGGCTGCATTGGTATTGCCACTGATGATATCGGGCATGATACTGGCATCTGCCACCCGCAGATTGCCGATCCCGTTCACACGACATTGTGCATCGACAACATCGCCCATGCGACAGGTCGAACACAGATGATACACGGTGGTCGAGTAGTGCAGCGCCATGTTTTCAAGCAGGGCATCGCTGGGTGCCTCGCCCTGCACATAGCCATGTTTCTTGGCCAGCGCGGGCGGCACATTCAAGGGCCCGGGCTTTATGTCACCGGGCCAGTTTGCCACGATATCCAGCGCCTTTCGCATCACCGCAACCATCACTTTAAGATCATGCGGATCGGTAAAGTAATTCATGCGGATGGTCGGGGCTGCCGTAGGATCGGAACTAGCCAGAACAATCTCGCCCTTGCTATGGGGCAAGACCGGATTGGCCAGCAGGATCATGTTTTCCTGATCAGGGGCCA
Organism: Rhodobacterales bacterium; assembly: GCA_047921315.1. GTDB lineage: Bacteria > Pseudomonadota > Alphaproteobacteria > Rhodobacterales > Rhodobacteraceae > Seohaeicola. Next base: position 25,991 of record JBLRWJ010000026.1, read on the forward strand.
GTGTTTTCTCTGCATCCTCAAAGAAGGTGGACAGATCAATGCGCAGCCGTTCGCCCAGCAGGCTGGCATCATAGCCGCAAGGCACATAGCCGATTTGCGCATCATGGCTGTGATGATCCCCCAAGCCGGTGGAAAAGAATGTCACCGCATCATAGAGCGAGGAAGAGACAAGGCTTTCGCCGGTTTGCATCCAGTGACCAAGGCGGCGTTCGGCCTCGGCCTTGAGGCCGGCCAGTTCGGGCGGCAGGTTGACATCATCCGCCGGATCGGCGGGCAATGGTCCTGCAGGCGCGCGCAACGCATCCGGCCCCGCAGAAACGCCCACCTCGGCAATCGGCACGCCAATGCCCGGGGCCGGAAAGAACAACGCACAATGCAGGTGATCTTTCAGGTTCTTGCCCACGGCGGGCAATTCATGGCGGCATGTCAGATCCACCGCCTCGATCTCGCGGCGCGGGCCGATGCCCGACAGCATCAGGATTTGCGGCGATCCGACCGCGCCCGCGCTCAGGATCACCTCGCGCGCGGCGCTGATCTGATGCAAGGTGCCATCCTGCGCACGATATTCGATACCGGTGGCTGCCAGATCATCCGCCCCGTCCGACAGCAACACCCGCGTCACATGGGCGTTGGTGATGATGGTGATGTTCTGGCGTTCCTCTGCATCGCCTTCCAGAAAGGCGCGGTAGGTGCTGGAGCGCATCCCGTTGCGCGTTGTGGTCTGGAACAAGGAGGCCACCCCCGCCGCACCGCCACGATCACGCCCGTTATAATCGCCGTTCGGGATACCTGTCGCACCGGCCGCTGTCACAAAATCGCGTGAGGCCGGAATGACGGGCGAACGGACAGATACGCCCAGCGGGCCGCCTGTCCCATGTGCCTCGCTGTCCACCGCGATTTCGTTGCTCGGGGTCAGGTCTTCGCTTTTGATAAAATAGGGCAGCACATCATCATAGCTCCAGCCGGTGGCGCCACCTTCGGCCCATGCGTTGAAATCGCCCGGATGGCCGCGCACATAGGCCATATAGTTCAGGCCCGATGATCCCCCCAGCATCTTGCCGCGCGGCACTGGCATCACATTATCCACCAGCCCCAGGCCTGCATTGCCCGGATCAGCGGTATACATCCAGTCAACGCCGGGGTCCAATTGCAGGCTGGCAACGGCAGCGGGCATCATTTCATGCGCCGGGGGTTTTCCGCCCGCCTCGACCAAGGCGACACGGCAGCTTGGGTCTTCGCTTAGCCGCGCCGCAATCACAGCCCCTGCCGAGCCACCACCGACAACGATGAAATCATACATTTCTGACATATATTTTTTTCTCCCAAAAAAGATCCCGCCGCAAGACAGGATCTTTCACTCTACGCTCCGGTCTGGAACGCCTCCGCTGACAGGTTGCGCAGGCTTTGGGTTTTGATCAAGCCATTCTTTGGCGCGAGCAGGTCACGATTTTGCAAGTGGCCAGACTGCCGGACCTGACAGCAATGGGGATGATAACCGCCGCAACGTGTTGAAAAACAGTCAGGCTGGTCGCAGGGAGGGGCCCCCCAGAGCAGAGAAATCATAAACACCCTGAGCTGCGCCCTGAACGACAGCACCAGCACAGGACGCAACGTCACGGTGCCAGATAGCGCCACATCAAAGACCAGCGTGCCCCTATGCACCACGGCACCCGCAGCCTATGTCCCGTCAGGGGTGCCAGCGGCTATTGAAAGCGGCCCGCGCGCTGCAAAACCTCGATCTGGTAGCCATCGGGATCGGCAATGAAAAAGAAACGCGCCAGCGTGATCCCGTCATTCTTGAAATCCACGATATCGCGCGGCGCAAGGCCAGCCGCGCTGAGCCGGGCGTGTTCGGCGTCAAGATCATCCACCGACACGGCCAGATGCCCGTAGCCATCCCCCAGATCATAGGGGGCTGTGCGCCCTTTGTTGATGGTCAGCTCCACCTCGAAACTGCTTTCGTCATTCGACATATAGATCAGCGTGAAGCTGTCAAATTCCAGCCTGTCGGCCACGTTCAGGCCAAAGGCCGTGTTGTAGAACGCCACGGATCGCGCCTCTTGCAGCACACGGATCATCGTATGTATCGCCTTGGCCATAAGCCCTCCTGATCAGGTCATGAATGCGGCGC
>JBLRWJ010000027.1:0-27177 GCA_047921315.1 Rhodobacterales bacterium
CCAGGCAGGCGCTGCCCTCATCCTGGGGCCGGAACGGTGTCATGCAGAGGTCTTTTCAATTGAATTCACCCCGCAGAATGAACGCGTTGTTCGTCGAAAACGCTACCTCATTCTGCAAGGTGAATGCATGAATCCAATAAAGCGAAATACGCTCTGGGGCGGTGGCCAAATAAAAAGGGCCGGTCACAAGACCGACCCTTTCGTATTGGTTAGGCTGTTTGACGTTTATTCGCGGTTGCCGAACAGGCTCAGCAGCATCATGAACATGTTGATAAAGTTCAGATACAGGCTCAGCGCGCCCATGATCCCGGCTTTTGCCAGCCATTCCTGATCACCATGCGCCGCGTGGGCGACATAGGTGTTCTTGATGTTCTGGGTGTCGTATGCGGTCAGACCCGCAAAGATCAGCACGCCCAGCACCGAAATGGCGAACATGATCGCGGGCGAGCCGAGGAACATGTTGACGATCATCGCCACGATCAGGCCGATGACGCCCATGATCAGGAACGTACCCCAACCGGAGATGTCTTTCTTCGTGGTGTAACCATAGAGCGACAGACCCGCGAAGGCGATCGACGTGATCAGGAAGACCTGCGCGATCGACATGCCGGTGAAGGCAACGAAGATCCACGAAATCGACAGACCCATCACCGCCGCGAAGGCGTAGAAGAAGGTTTGTGCCGCCGCCGCCGAGAAGCGGTTGATCATGGCCGAGAAGCCAAAAACCATTGCCAGCGGTGCGAACATGACGATCCAGCCCAGAATGTTCGGGCTCAGAGTGACCGGGTCACGGAAAATCGCCAGCAGTTGCGGGCTTGTGCCAACGGCCCAAGCCACCGCGAAGGTGATCAGCATACCGATGGACATGGTCGCGTAGACCTTGTTCATATGGGTACGAAGACCCTCGTCAATCTGGGCGGTGCGAACGCCTGCCGTCGCCGTCCGGAAAGTGTTGTACTCAGCCATTGAAGCCTCCGATAAATGACACGCACGTCCTTGATGAACGTATTAGGGGGAATATCGGGGAGTCTGCCCCCGTTTTCAAGGTTTTCCGGAGGGGAAACACAGTTTTTCGCGGTGTATTTTACCCATTGCGCATCACAAGTAAGTGGGTCACGCGCGCCAGCTTGGTGTCACATCCCAGGCAGGGCGCCGGGATTCGGCTTTGGCCTGCTGCGCCGTTACGCCGATATCGTCAAGCGCTGCTGCATCCAGACGCGCCAGGGCCAGCCGCTCGCGCCGCGTGGCGCGCATCGTGTTGATGTGGGACAGCAGCGCAGACAGGCGCAGGGGGCTGCGTGCAAAAAGAATGAGGGACTGGGTCGACATAACAGAAACTTTCGCATTCGTGATGGGAGGGGTTAAAAAAATCAATTCTCTTGATGTTTAGAGCAGGGTTTTGCATAAGTAAAATGAATGTTTTTTGTAAATAATATAACGGATCATGATATATGCGAAATCTTGATATCACCACGCTGCGGTCCTTTGTGGCTGTTGCCGATCTTGGCGGCGTCACCCGTGCGGCGGGGCATTTGCATCTGACCCAGTCGGCGGTGTCCATGCAGCTTAAACGACTGGAGGAGGTTCTGGGCCTCAACCTGCTGGATCGCAGCAGCCGCACCATCGGGCTGACGGCGGCGGGACAGCAGATGTTGGGATATGCCCGCCGGATGGTGGATATGAACGATGAGGTGATGGCCCGGCTGACCGATCAGACCTATGAGGGCGAAATCGTGCTGGGCGTGCCGCATGACATTGTCCTGCCAGCGGTTCCGCATGTGTTGCAACGGTTCAACACGATGTTTCCGCGGATGAAAGTGCAGCTGATCACAACCTTTACGCGTCATCTGAAAGACAAATACCGCCGTGGCGATTGCGATATCATCCTGACGACAGAGGCGGATCTCGCGCCGGGGGGCGAGACGCTGACAGCGCTCCCGCTGAAATGGGTGGGCGGGCAAGGTGGCAGCGCGTGGCGGCAGCGCCCCTTGCGGTTGGTGTTCGGGCGATATTGCATTTTCCGCCCCGGGGTGATCGCGGGACTGGACCGGGCGGGGATCGATTGGGAACTGGCGGTCGAGACAGAATCAGACCGCACCATCGAGGCCACGGTCAGTGCCGATCTGGGCATTACCGCGATGATCGACGGGATGGAGCCACGCCATCTGCAACAGATCGACCATGGCGGCGCGCTGCCCGATCTGACGGTGCAAAAGATCAACATGTACGGGATAGAACGCGCGCGCGGCGATGTGTTGCCGCAATTGGGCGGCTTGCTGCGGCAGGCGTACCAGACTTTGTGAGCGATGCGCCCGGTGCGGGCCGGGCGTTTGAGTATTTTTGGAACAATGAAGCGGGCGGCGGTCTGGCGTTTGGGCATGCGGGGCGGGTCAGAGCGTGATGACCACCTTGCCGGTCGAGGCGCGGCTGCGCAAAAGCTCCAACCCGTGATCCACCTGTTCAAGTGGCAGGATGTGGCTGACATGCGGGCGCAGACGCCCCTGCGCATACCAGTCGAGCAGGATGCGCAGGCTATCGGTGACGGCTTGCGGGCGGAAGCGCAAATACCCCCCCCAATACACCCCCAGGACGCTGAGATTCTTGACCAGCAGGTGATTGGCGGGGATTTGTGGCACCTCACCGCTGGCAAAGCCGATGGGCAGCAGCCGGGCTTCGGGTTTGCAGGCGCGGAAGGCCGCCTGCCACTGGTCGCCACCGACCGGATCATAGACAACATCGGCCCCGCCCAGTGATCTGACCACCTCGCGGATGTCATCGGTGGCGGCGTCGATCAGGTGGTCTGCGCCGGCGTTGCGCGCGGCTTGCAGCTTATCTGTGCCGCGCGCGCAGGCGATGACGGTGGCCCCCATCAGTTTGCCCACCTCCACGGCTGTCAACCCCACGCCACCGGCTGCGCCCAGCACCAGCAAAGTCTCGCCCGGTTGCATCCGCGCGCGATGATCCAGCGCCAGATGCGAGGTGCCATAGGCGATCAGAAAAGCGGCGGCATCGGTCATGGGCATGCCTTCGGGTAGCGCCACGGCGCGGGCCGCATCGAAACATCCGAACTCGGCCAGCCCGCCATGCCCGCCAAAGACCGCAACGGGCGTGCCGATGGCGGGGCCGCTCACCCCTTCGCCCAAGGCATCGATTGTGCCTGCAACCTCCATTCCCAGCGTGAAGGGGGCGGCGGGTGTGTCCTGATATTGCCCTTTGAGGATCAGCAAATCCGCGAAATTCAGCCCGCAGGCGGCGATCTTGACCCGGATCTGGCCGGGGGCGGGGTCTGGCCTGTCGATCTGCATGAGGGTGGCAGGGGCGTCGGGGCCGGGTTTGTGAAAGGCGCGCATCAACTCTCCGCTATTTGGTCAAATGAACTTGCCCCTCTATGCCAGTGAAATGCCTGATCGCAAAGCGTCCGCCGGGGGGCAGCGGTTTTTTTCGGGGCATGACCCAGCGCACGTGCAAATAGTGTATTCCCAAAAGATTTTTTGGTGTAAAGAGTTCCGGGTGTATCTTTTTCTTGGGTAGTGTCCTGTTGCCCATGTTTGGTGGTGACCGACAGGATGCGATCCAGTGGTTTTTTTTATGAGTGAAAGGTCAAATAATGACTCATCATGTTGATGTTCATGTCGGTAAGCGTATCCGTCATCGCCGTTGGCTGCTTGGCATGACCCAGCAGCAACTGGCCGAACAGGTCGGAATCAAGTTCCAGCAGATCCAGAAATACGAGACAGGCGCCAATCGCGTCAGCGCATCGCGGTTGTGGGATATTGCGGATAGTCTGGGTGTGACCATCGGGTTTTTCTTTGAGGGGCTGCATACCGCCACGCCCGCAAAGATAGACGGTGCAGAAGAGTTGCCGCGGGTCGGGCCTGCCGTCAAAACCGGCGCGTCCGATCTGTTGGGGGACCGCGAGGCCATGGATCTGGTGCGGACTTATTACTCGATCCCCGAAAACCAGCGCCGCCGGTTGTTTGATCTGGCGCGGGTCTTGTCTGACGTTGCTTGAGAGTTCGGGCAGGCTGCGCTACCCATGCGCCAGAACATGGCGCGGGGTAACATGGCCAGTCTCACATTTTCCGATCCGTTGTGCGCAGATTTGATCGCGACAGCGCATGAACTGGCCGATGTCGCGCGGCAGGCGGTTTTGCCGTGGTTCCGCGCGACAAATCTGGCGGCGGACAACAAGCTGACAGACGGGTTTGACCCGGTGACCCAAGCGGATCGCGCGGCTGAACTGGCGATGCGCGAGGTGCTGGCGCGCCGCCGCCCTGACGACAGCGTGATCGGCGAAGAGTTTGGCACCACCAGCGGCATCTCTGGCCTGTCATGGGTTCTGGACCCGGTCGATGGCACCCGCGCCTTTCTGGCGGGCACGCCGACATGGGGTGTGCTGATCGCGGTGTCGGATGCGCAGGGTCCGCTGTTCGGGATCATTGATCAGCCCTATATCGGCGAGCGGTTCTGGGGTGGTCTGGGGCAGGCCGGGATGCAGGGGCCGCTAGGTCGCGTGCCGCTTGGCGTGCGCGGATCGCGCAGCCTGTCTGACAGTATTGTGTTCACCACCTTTCCCGAAGTGGGCAGCAAGGCCGAACAAGCGGGGTTCATGGCCGTGGCGGAACAGGCGCGGTTGGTGCGCTATGGAATGGATTGCTATGCCTATGCGTTGCTGGCGGCAGGGCAGATCGATCTGGTGATCGAGGCGGGGCTGAGCAATTATGACGTTCATGCACCGATTGCCGTGATCAAGGCGGCTGGCGGCATCGTGACAGACTGGCAGGGCGGGCCTGCGCATCATGGCGGGCGTATTCTGGCCGCGGCCGGGGCCGAGCAGCACGCGGCGGCACTGGCGATTTTGCGGGATGTTCCGGCTTGATCACAGGCAGGCAGGCGGATTAGTGTTGCGTTGTGCGCGCCTCTTGGCCCCTTTCCGGTGCGCGCGTTGGTCATGAGGGGGCGCTATCTGATCCGAGGCGCCCATGTCCCAATTTGAACTGCCCCAATTTGAACTGTCCCAATCCCAGCCCGGCCTGCTGATCCGCAATGCGGATCACATCCTGACCATGAATGACAGCCGCGATGAATTGCGCGGCGCTGATCTCTTCATCCGTGGGGGCGTGATCGTCGCCATCGGGCCTGATCTGGCGCGGCATTATCCGCAGGCCGAGGTTTTGCAGGCCGCTGGCTGCGTGGTGACGCCGGGTTTGGTGAACACGCATCACCACCTCTATCAAAGCCTGACGCGGGCGGTGCCGGGGGGGCAGGATGCCTTGCTCTTTGGCTGGCTGCAGACGCTCTATCCGATCTGGTCACGCTTCACGCCCGCAGAGATGCGCATCAGCGCCCTGACCGGCTTGGCCGAACTGGCGCTGTCGGGATGCACGCTGTCATCGGATCATCTGTACCTTTACCCCAATGGCACGCGGCTGGAGGATACGATCCATGCGGCTGCCGAACTGGGGATGCGCTTTCATCCCACACGCGGCGCGATGAGCATCGGACAGAGCAAGGGCGGCCTGCCGCCCGATGGTCTGGTAGAGCGCGAAGAGCATATCCTGAACGATTGTATCCGCGTGATCGATGCCTTCCATGACCCCGCCGAAGGGGCGATGTGCCGCGTCGGTGTGGCCCCTTGTTCGCCGTTTTCGGTCAGCCGTGAATTGATGCGCGATGCAGCACTTCTGGCGCGTGACAAGGGGGTGATGCTGCATACGCATCTGGCCGAGAATGACGAGGATATCGCCTATTCGCTGGCGCAATTCGGGTGCCGCCCCGGCCAATATGCCGAAGATCTGGGCTGGACCGGTCCCGATGTCTGGCATGCGCATTGCGTCAAGCTGGATGCGGCGGAGATTGATCTGTTCGCCCGCACCCGCACGGGTGTTGCCCATTGCCCCTGTTCCAACTGTCGGCTCGGCTCCGGCGTGGCCCCGGTGCGGGCGCTGCGTGATGCGGGGGTGCCGGTGGGGTTGGGGGTTGATGGATCGGCCAGCAATGACAGTGGCAATCTGATGCTGGAGGCGCGGCAGGCGATGCTGTTGCAGCGCGTCACGCTGGGGGCCGATAAAATGAGTGCGCGCGAAGCCTTGGAGATTGCAACGCGCGGTGGGGCCGATGTGTTGGGCAGGCCCGATTGCGGGCGGCTGAGCCCCGGCAAACGCGCCGATATTGCCATCTGGGATATTTCGGGCGTTGAAAGTGCCGGAAGCTGGGACCCTGCCGCCTTATTGCTGGCCGGTCCCAGCCGCGTGCGCGATCTGCTGGTTGAGGGGCGGCGCGTGATCCGCGAGGGGCAGGTTGCTACGGTGGATTTACCCCGCCTGCTGGAGGAGCAGCGCCGCCTTGCGCGGGATCTGGCCGGATAGAGCGCCGCCTCGGTGATTTTTCGCTCTATCATGGCAAAGCATCTGGTCATGCGGTCATATTTTTACCAAAGTGATACAGCAGTGTGACAGCACGCACATCCACTGTTTTTTCATGAGGAAACATGCTCAGGACCGCTTTGACCATCCTTGCCTTGATGGTGTTGCCCGCATCACAGGTTTCGGCCAGTGCAGACGCCTATGTGAATCACGCGTTGAACGCGCAGCGGGCCGCGCATGGATTGCATGCTGTGCAGCCCCACCATCTGCTGATGGCCGCCGCCGAGGCCCATGCCCGCGACATGGCGCGCAACGGGTTCATGTCGCATCGCGGGTCGGACGGGTCCAGCGTGGCGCAGCGCGTCAGGCGGCAGGGGTTCTGCTATCGCCATGTCAATGAAAACATCGCCATGGGCTTTCGTGATCCCGCGCAGGTGATGACGGGCTGGTACAATTCACCCGGTCACCGCCGCAACGCGCTGTCGCGCAATGTCACGCATTACGGTTTTGCCGCCGTCGAGCGGAGCTGGGTTCTGGTGATGGGGCGGCCTTGCTGATGTGCTGAAGCGCCGGAACATTGATCCGGCCCGGTCGATTGCCGTTTTTTCGCAGATCGAATTGCCACTGCATGTGATGTGCCTGCCTTGCAGCACTTGCCGCTGCCGCTGCCCGATAACGCCTTTGATGCAGCAGCCTGTGTTGGCGTGCTGAGCTATATCGAGGATGCAGAGGCGCTGCCCTCATCCTGGGGCCGGAACGGTGTCATGCAGAGGTCTTGGGCAGGAAAACCCGCTGGCTGACAGCAGAGGGCGAGCCCCCCAGCTCTTGCGCTGCTTTGGTCACAGTGCCCAGACGGGCGACAGCTTCGACTTATTCCGTGGCTTTGAGGTTGATATCGCGCATCTGGCAGCGTTACCGCATTTGCCATGGCCAAGACCGTTTCATTCTGTGCCCGAACCCTGATACCCGCTGTCGCCTCCTTTGCGGTCGGGCATAGGCCTCGCATCTCAGGGCGTCTGGCGCCCTGCGACCCATGTGGCGCGGATGGCGCGGTCATCGCCCATCATGATGGTGGGAAAGACCGCCTCCCATATATCCTGCGCCCTTGTGCTGCGCTGGGCAATCGCGGGGGTAGAGGCCAGATCGATCACGACGATATCCGCCTCCATCCCCGGTGCCAGATTGCCGATCCGGTCGTCCAGCCGCAAGGCGCGGGCCGATCCCGTTGTAGCCAGCCATAACAGCTGTGACGCATGCAGCGGCGTGCCGCGCAACTGCCCGATCTCATAGGCTGCCGCCATGGTGCGCAGCATCGAAAAGCTGGAACCGCCGCCGGTATCGGTGGCCAGCCCCACGCGTTGCCCCGCCGCCACCAGCCCGGCCATGTCAAACAGGCCAGAGCCGATGAAGGTGTTGGAGGTGGGGCAATGCACAAGGGCCGCGCCGACCTCGCGCAGACGGTCCTTTTCGCGCGGCTCCAGATGGATGGCATGCCCGAACACGGCATTCGGCCCCAGCAACCCATGCGCCTCATAGGTATCGAGATAATCGCGCGCCTGCGGATAGAGATCGCGGACCCATGCGATTTCATCCGTCTGTTCGCTCAGATGGGTTTGCATCAGGCAATCGGGATGCTCGGCCCAGAGCGCGCCCAGCGCGTCAAGTTGCGCAGGGCTGGAGGTGGGCGAGAACCGCGGCGTGATCGCATAGGACAGCCGGTCTTGCCCCTGCCATTTCAGCAGCAGCGCGCGGCTGTCATCATAGGCCGATTGGGCCGTATCGCGCAGACCATCCGGCGCGTTGCGGTCCATACAGGTCTTGCCTGCCACCACCCGTTGACCGCGTGCCTGTGCGGCGGCAAAGAACGCATCAACGCTGGCGGGATGGATCGTGGCATAGCTGCATACCGTTGTGGTGCCATGCGCCAGCGTCAGATCCAGATAGCGCCCCGCGATGTCAGCCGCATAGGCAGGATCGTCAAATCGCATCTCCTCGGGGAAGGTGTAGCTGTTGAGCCAGTCAATCAGCCGCTTGCCCCAACTGGCGATGATCGCTGTCTGCGGATAATGCACATGCGCATCGATAAAGCCCGCCATCAGCAGCGCATCGCCATGATCAACCAGCTGCGCTGTCGGATAGGCCCTGCGCAGATCGGCGCCATGCCCGACCGCGATGATATGCCCGTTCTCCATCACAACGCCGCCCGCGCTGTCATGCTGTGCGGCTTGCGGGCCTTCGGCAAAGGGATCGGCGACAAAGCGCAGGGTCTGACCCAGTAAAAGGGTCTGGCGGGGGCAAGGGGGGGGTGTTGTCATGATCTCTCCTGTCGGGGCACTCTATTGTGAGGCCGGGGCAAGGTAAATCATCCCTTGCCGGCATGCAGGGCATTGTTTCCGGCGCGCCCTTTCCGATATGAAGGCCCCAGCGCGGCCAGGAGGGTGACATGGCAGACAGTGATGACGTGATCGAACGGCCCTCCGGCTCCCCGAGCGAGAAAAGCAGCGAAGGCCGCTATAATCTGGACCGCCGCACAGTGGCCGCGATTCTCGATGCGGTCGAGGCGGGCGATGCCGCCCTGCTGACCGAGCTGATGGAGCCGCTGCACGCGGCTGATATCGCCGACCTGCTGGAGCAGATCAGCAGCGCCGACCGCCGCGCGGTGATCACCCTTTACGGGCTGGAATTTGACGGCGACATCCTGTCGGAACTGGATGAGAGCATCCGAGAGGATGTCATCGCGATGCTGAACCCGCAGGTTCTGGCCGATGCTGTGCGCGAGCTGGACAGCGACGATGTGGTCGACCTGCTGGAAGATCTGGACGCGCCGCAACAGGGCACCATCCTTGACGCGCTGGAAGATGCAGACCGCGTTGCGGTGCAACAGGCGCTGACCTATCCGGAATATTCCGCAGGCCGTCTGATGCAGCGCGAGGTGGTGATGGCCCCCGAACACTGGACCGTGGGCGATGCCATTGATTTCCTGCGCAATTCTGATGATCTGCCGGATCAGTTCTATCATATGGTGCTGGTTGATCCGCGCCTGCACCCGGTGGGCAATGTCACGCTGGGCAAGATCATGCGCTCACGCAGGGATACGCCCCTGCGCGAGATCACCGAGGATATCTTCCACAAGATATCGGTCACCCAGTATGAGGGCGATGTCGCCTATGCGTTCAACCAGTATCACCTGATTTCCGCCCCTGTGGTGGATGATGACGGGCGATTGGTCGGGGTGATCACGATTGATGATGCCATGTCCGTGCTGGATGAAGAGCATGAGGAGGATTACCTCAAGCTGGCCGGTGTGGGTGAGACGAATATCGGCGATAAGGTCTGGGCCACCGCCAAATCACGCTTTCCGTGGTTGTTGATCAATCTGGTGGCGGCGAATGTGGCGGCCTCGGTCATTTCGCAGTTCGAGGCGACGATCCAGCAGATCGTGTTGCTGGCCATTCTGATGCCGATTGTGGCATCGATGGGCGGGAATGCGGGCACGCAATCGCTTGCGGTGGCGGTGCGGGCGCTGGCGACGCGCGATCTGACCTCGTCCAACGCGCTGCGCGTGGTGCGCCGCGAGGCGCTTGTGGGCGTGCTGAATGGCGTGGCCTTCGGGGTGATCATGGGCAGTGTTGTGGCGCTGTGGTTCGGAGAGCCGGTGATCGGCGCGGTGATCGCCATCGCGCTGCTGCTGACCCTGATCGGCGCGGCGGTGGGCGGCGTGCTGATCCCGCTGTCGCTGGAGAAAATAGGCGTTGATCCGGCTGTGGCCTCTGGCCCCTTTGTGACCACGGTGACCGATATTGTCGGGTTCTTCGTGTTCCTTGGGATTGCGACAGTTGTTCTGATCTGATGGCTGACCCTGCTGATCCATCCGCGTTGAGCGCGGTCAAAGCGGCGGCGCGCAAGGCGGCCTTTGCCCGCCGCAAGGCCGCGCTCAACGCGCTGGGACCGGATCACGCAGCACTACTTTGCGATGTGCTGGCCCCTTATGCGGGCCAAGTGCTGGCCGGATACATGCCGATGCGCACCGAGATCAGCCCCCTGTCCGCCATGGTGGCGATGGCCGCAACCGGCCCTGTCTGCGTGCCGGTCATTCAGGGCAAGGGCGTGCCGCTGCGCTTTGCCCGCTGGACGCCAGAGGCGGCGATGGCCGAGGGCGCGTTCGGCGCGCAGGTGCCCGCCATGCTGGACTGGTTGGAGCCTGCGGTGCTGATCGTGCCCTTGGTGGCCTTTGACCGCGCTGGCGGGCGGCTGGGCTATGGCGGCGGGTTCTATGACCGCACGCTTGCGGGGCTGCGCGCATCCGGTCCGGTGCTGGCGGTGGGCTTTGCCTTTGCCGCGCAAGAGGCCGAGGCCCTGCCGCTGGAGGATACCGACCAGCCGCTGGACCTGATCGTGACCGACCGCGAGGTGATCACCTGCGGCAAGGCGGGCCTATGAGTATTTGCAGAACAATGAAGGGGGCGCGGAAATATTCGTGCAACCTGTCTGCTTTGGTCTTGTCGGGCGCGGGTATTGGCCCTAGGCCTTGATCCATGAAAATACTGTTCCTTGGCGATGTCATGGGCCGGGCCGGACGGCAGGCCATTTCCGAGAACCTTCCCAGCCTGCGGGCCGCGTGGAAGCTGGATTTTGTGGTGGTGAATGGCGAGAACGCGTCCAGCGGGGCCGGGCTGACGGCGGATCACGCGCGGGTTTTGCTGGCGGCGGGGGCGGATTGCCTGACGCTGGGCGATCATGCCTTTGATCAAAAGGATATGCTGCAGTTCATCGAGACCGAGCCGCGCATCCTGCGGCCGCTGAACTATGCCAAAGGTGCGCCGGGGCGGGGGCATCGTGTGTTTTCGGACGCGCGGGGGCGCAAGATTCTGGTGACGCAGGTCTTGGGCAATGTGTTCATGAAGCGCGCCTTTGATGATCCGTTCTCGGCTGTGGATCAGGTGCTGGCGGCGCATCCTTTGGGCGGGGCGGTGCAGGCAACGCTGGTGGATATCCATTGCGAGGCGACCAGCGAGAAGATGGGCATGGGCCATTTCTGCGATGGTCGCGCCAGCGTGGTGGTGGGCACACATACGCATGTGCCGACGGCTGACACGATGATCCTGCCTGCGGGCACCGCCTATCAATCCGATGCCGGAATGTGCGGCGATTACAACAGTGTCATCGGGATGGACAAGGCCGAGCCGTTGCGCCGCTTTGTGACGGGGATGGCCAAGGGCCGGTTCGCGCCCGCGCTGGGCGAGGCGACTTTGTCCGGTCTTTATGTGGAAACCGACGATATGACCGGACGCGCCACCAAAGTGCGCGCCATCCGTCATGGCGGGCGGCTGGATGTGGCGGGGCCCTGAGGCTGGGCGCGGCATTTGCAAGCGGGCGGGGGCGCGACGGTCTGGCATTGTTTGCTTTGCTGGTGCTGTTGGGGGCGGGCTGGGGCCTGACCCAACCCCTGACCAAGCTGGCTGTCAGCACGGGGCATGGGCATTTCGGCCTGATTTTCTGGCAATTGGTGATCGGGGCTGTGCTGATGGCGGTGATTGCCATGGCGACAGGGCGGCGTCTGCCGCTGACGCGGCGGGCCTTGCGGGTCTATGCGGTCATTGCCGTGATCGGCACGGTTTTGCCCAACACGGCCTCTTATCAGGCGGCGGTGCATCTGCCCTCTGGGGTGTTGTCGATCCTGCTGTCGCTGATCCCGATGATGGCCTTTCCCATCGCGCTGGGCCTTGGGCTGGAGCGGTTCAGCCTGCGGCGTCTGGCGGGGCTGGCCTTGGGGCTGGTGGGGGTGGGGCTGCTGGTGTTGCCACAGGCCAGCCTGCCTGATCCGGCGATGGTGATCTGGGTGCCTGTCGCGATCCTTGCCTCGCTTTGTTATGCGTTCGAGGGCAATTATGTCTCCCGCTGGGGCACTGCCGGGCTGGACCCGGTGCAGGTGCTGCTGGGGGCATCGGCCATCGGGGCGGTGATCACGCTGCCGCTGGTACTGGGGGCGGGGCAGTGGATCAGCCCGTGGCGCACTTACGGTGTGGCGGAATGGGCGCTGGTTGCGTCCTCCAGCGTGCATGTGCTGGTCTATACCGCCTTTGTCTGGCTGGTCGGGCGGGCCGGATCGGTGTTTGCCGTGCAGGTCAGCTATCTGGTGACCGGGTTTGGCGTGATCTGGGCGATGCTTTTGCTGGGGGAGCGTTACGCGCCCATGATATGGGCGGCGATGGCGCTGATGCTGGCGGGCATGGCGCTTGTGCAGCCGCGACCAAAAGCGGTGCTTGCTCCGGCCATAGCGATCAGCGAAAGTGACAGCCGCCGTTGACACCCCATCGCAGGAATTGAAATGTCGGTTTTCGAGTTCTCCCAGAATACGCAGGCGATCCTTTGTCTGATCGTTGTGCTGGGTATGTTTGTTATGTTTATCAAAGAGATATACCCCGCCGAAGTGGTGGCCATCACGGGTGCGGCGGTGATGCTGCTGCTGGGATTGCTGCCCTATAATCAGGCGTTGGCCGTGTTGGGAAACCCGGCCCCATGGACCATCGCTTTGATGTTCATCGTCGTGGGCGCATTGGTGCGGACAGGCGCTTTGGATGCATTTACCGGCCTTGCCGACAGGTTGGCGCGGACGCGGCCTGCCTCTGCCATCTTTATCCTGCTGGTGATCGTGGCGCTGTCCTCGGCGGTGATGAACAATACGCCCATCGTTGTGGTGATGATTCCGGTTTTTGTCCAACTGGCCCGCACGATGGGCATTTCGGCCAGCAAGCTACTGATTCCACTAAGTTATGCCGCGATTCTGGGTGGCACGCTGACATTGATCGGCACCTCGACCAACCTGTTGGTGGACGGCGTGGCGCAATCGCAAGGCATGACACCTTTCACCATTTTCGAGATCACGCCGCTGGGGATTGTGCAGGTCGCTTGGGGCATGTTCTTTCTGCATTTCATCGCGCCACGCCTGCTGCCGGACCGTGACAGTATGGCAACGCTGCTCTCTGATAAAAGCCGGATGAAGTTCTTTACCGAGGCGGTGATCCCGCCGGACAGCAACCTGATCGGGCGCGAGGTGAACGGGGTGCAACTGTTCAAACGCGAAGGCGTGCGCCTGATTGACGTGATCCGGGGTGATCTGTCCTTGCGGCGTGACCTGAAGGGCGTGACGCTTGAGGTTGGTGACCGTGTGGTGCTGCGCACGCAGATGTCTGAGCTGCTCAGCCTGCAGCGAGACAAAAGCCTCAAGCGGGTTGATCAGGTCTCGGCGGTGGAGACATCTACCGTGGAGGTGCTGATCACACCGGGGTGCAAGATGGTGGGCCGCTCTTTGGGATCGCTCCGCTTGCGGCGGCGGTTCGGGGTCTATCCGCTGGCGGTGCACCGGCGCAACCAGAACATCGGCCGGCAATTGGATGAACTGGTTGTGCGTGTCGGTGATACCTTGCTGCTGGAAGGCTCTCCTGCCGATATCCAGCGTTTGGCGACCGAGATGGAACTGGTCGATGTCTCGCATCCCACGGCGCGCGCCTTCCGGCGTGGTCACGCGCCCATCGCCATTGTGGCATTGCTGGGGATCGTGGTGCTGGCGGGGTTCAACGTGGCGCCGATCCTGCTGTTGTCCTTCTTTGCGATGGGCATCGTGCTGGTGACCCGCTGCATCGACGCGGATGAGGCGTTTTCCTATGTGGACGGGCGCTTGCTGGCGCTGATCTTTGGCATGCTGGTGATCGGGGCGGGGATGCAAAATACCGGTGCCGTCCAGATGCTGGTGGATCTGGTAGCCCCGCATATGGCGGATATGAACCCGGTGCTGGTGGTCTTCGGCGTCTATATGCTGACAACGGTGCTGACAGAGATGGTATCAAACAACGCCGTGGCCGTGGTTGTCACCCCCATTGCCATCGGGCTGGGTGAGACCATGGGCATCGAGCCGCGCGCCTTGGTGGCAGCCGTGATGGTGGCCGCCTCGGCCAGTTTTGCGACACCGATCGGCTACCAGACCAACACGCTGGTCTATGGGCCGGGGGGCTACCGCTTTACCGATTTTCTGCGCGTGGGCATTCCGCTGAACATCAGCATGGCGGTGATTGCATCGCTGCTGATCCCGTTCATCTGGCCTTTATAGGATGCAGTTCCAGACCGATGGTGACTGGTCTTGCAGCCCGCCTGCCTGCTGACATATAGAGGCGCTGATCAGATGACAGGCATATAGCAGGACACGGAGGCACATATGGCCGGCCACTCAAAATGGGCAAATATCCAGCATCGCAAGAACCGTCAGGATTCGGTGCGCGCCAAGCTGTTCTCGAAGCTGTCCAAGGAAATCACCGTGGCGGCCAAGATGGGCGATCCCGATCCCGAAAAGAACCCGCGCCTGCGTCTGGCGGTGAAAGAGGCGAAATCGCAATCCTGCCCCAAGGATGTGATCGAGCGCGCCATCAAGAAGGCTGTCGGCGGTGAGGGCGACACTTACGAAGAAATCCGCTATGAGGGCTATGGCCCCAATGGCGTGGCGATCATCGTTGAGGCGATGACCGACAACCGCAACCGTACCGCGTCCAACGTGCGCTCGACCTTCACCAAGAACGGCGGCAATCTGGGCGAGACCGGATCGGTCGCCTTCATGTTCGACCGCAAGGGCGAGATCACTTATCCCGCTGCCGTGGGCGATGCCGACACCGTGCTGATGGCCGCGATCGAGGCAGGGGCCGAGGATGTGGAAAGCGGTGAAGACGGGCATACGATCTGGTGCGCCGATACCGACCTGAACGAGGTGGCCACGGCGCTGGAATCGGTGCTGGGCGAAAGCGACAGCACCAAGCTGGTCTGGAGACCCACCACCACCACGGAAATGGATCTGGACAATATGACCAAGCTGATGAAGCTGGTTGACGCGCTGGAGGATGACGACGATGTGCAGCGCGTCACCACCAATTTTGAGGCCAGCGACGAGGTGATGGGCCAGCTTTGATCCCGCCTTTTCGGCACCACATAGGGGCGGGCCGTTGACCGGACCGCAAATTGCGGAAAGGTCCATGCAGGCGGATTATGCGATCATCGGCGGTGGAATTGTCGGGCTGAGCGTTGCCTGGGGTCTGCTGCGGCGTGGCCATCGCGTGATCGTGCTGGATGGCGATGATGGCAGTTTTCGCGCCAGCCGTGGTAATTTCGGCCTGATCTGGGTGCAGTCCAAGGGCTTGCGGCAACCCGCCTATGCGCGCTGGACCCAAAGCTCTGCCGCCCTGTGGCGCGACTTTGCCGCGGAACTGGGGGCAGGGGCGGGGGCAGGGACGGGCGCTGATCTGTCACTGCGGCAGGATGGCGGCTATGACTTTCATCTCGACGAGGCGACGCTGGAGGCCACAGTTGCGCGCTATACGGCCTTGCGCGATGCGTTGGGCGGGGATTATCCGTTCGAGGTGCTGGGCCATAACGCGCTCAAGCGCGAGGAGCCGGAGGTCGGCCCGCGTGTGGCCGGCGCGATCCTGCATCATCAGGACGGGCATGTGAACCCGCTGCGCCTGTTGCGCGCGCTGGCGGTGGATGTGCGGCGGCGCGGGGGGCAGGTTCTGACCGGACAGACCGTCACGGATGTGGCGCAATCCTCTGGCGGTTTGCGGCTGACACGCGCCTCGGGCCAGCAGGTCGATGCGGGGCGCGTGGTGCTGTGCGCGGGTCTGGGGGCGATGGATCTGGGGCCAAAGCTGGGTTTTGCCGCGCCCGTGCGCCCGCAGCGCGGGCAGGTGTTGATCACTGAAAAGCTGCCCCCCCTGATGCGCCGCCCCTCGGCCACGATCCGTCAGGTCGATGAGGGCGGTTTCCAGATCGGGGCCAGCGCCGAGGAGGTGGGGCTGGATGACCGCGTCACCACGGCCACCGCCGCCACGATTGCCGCCGCTGCCGTGGCGGTGATGCCGCGACTGGCGCAGGCGCAGATGATCCGCAGTTGGGGCGCGCTGCGGATCATGTCACCGGATGGATTACCCATCTATGACCGCAGCCCGACCCTGCCCGGCGTCAGCCTTGTCACCTGCCATTCCGGCGTGACCCTTGCCGCAGCCCATGCGATGCTGTTGCCGCGCTGGCTGGACCGCGCCCCCGATGCCCCCGATCTTGACCCGTTCAGCGAGGCCCGCTTTGCCACCCTTTCATAGCCTTGATCCTGATCAGCCCTGCGTGCCTGTGACGCTGGATGGTATGGTGCTGAGCCTGCCGGACGGGGCCAACCTTGCCGCCGCTTTGCTGGGCGCAGGGGTTGATACGTTTCGCGCCACACCTGTCACAGGTGCTGCGCGCGGTCCCTATTGCATGATGGGGGCCTGTTTCGATTGCCTGATCGAGGTGGATGGTGTCACCCGGCAGGCCTGTATGATGCAGGTCAGCGCGGGGCTGGTCCTGCGCCGCCCGCAGGGGAAGGCCGGATCGTGACTGCCGTTGATCTGATCGTGATCGGGGCTGGCCCAGCCGGAATGGCTGCTGCTACGACAGCGGCGGGCGCAGGCCTGTCGGTGATACTGCTGGATGAACAGCCAGATGCGGGCGGGCAGATCTACCGCGCCGTGACGGGGGCAGGCGCGGCACGCGGCGCGGTGCTGGGGCGCGATTATCTGGCCGGCGCAGGCTTGGTGCAGGCGATGCAGGCCGCCGCTGTGCCGCATCTGAGGGGGGCCGTTGTCTGGCAGATCGAACCCGCGCCAAAGGGCATCACGGTCAGCTATTCCAAGGATGGGCAGGCCGCGCAAGTTCAGGCCGCAAGGCTGGTTCTTGCCACAGGCGCGCTGGAACGCCCTATGCCGATCCCCGGCTGGACCTTGCCCGGGGTGATGACGGCGGGGGCGGGGCAGATCCTGCTCAAGACTGCGGGCATGGTGGCGCAGCGTTGCGTGCTGGCCGGGTCCGGCCCGCTGCTCTATCTGCTGGCGGTGCAGATGGCGCGGGCGGGTGTGCCGCCGCTGGCCATTGTCGAGACCCAAGGCAAGCGTGACATCCTGCGCGCCCTGCCACATTTGCGCTATGGCTGGCGGGGCTGGCGCAGGCTGTTCAAAGGGTTGGGCCTGCTGGCAGAATTGCGCGGCAAATCTGTGCGCCGGATCACCGGCGCGCAGGATCTGCGCATTGAGGGGCAGGACAGGGCTGCGGCCTTGGCCTTTACGGCGGGTGGTCATGCCCAACGGATCGCCTGCGATACTGTTTTGCTGCATGGTGGCGTTGTGCCCAACACGCAAATCAGCCGCGCCTTGCGCATGGATCATGACTGGCTGGAGGGGCAGATGACCTTTGCGCCGCGCTGCGATCCATGGGGTGAGACATCCGCGCCGGGGATTTTTGTCGCAGGTGACGGTGCCGGCATCTCCGGCGCGATTGCTGCTGAACATGCCGGACATCTTGCCGCGCTGCAAATCGCGCATGGGCTTGGCCGTATCGACACGCAAACCCGCGATGCAAAAGCGCGCAAGGCGCTGCGGCAGTTGTTGGCGGAACGGGCCTTGCGGCCATTTCTGGAAGCGGCCTATCCCGTGCCGCCTCAGGTGCTGATGCCGGCCGGTGACACGATCATCTGCCGCTGCGAAGAGGTGACGGCAGGCCAGTTGCGCGGCTGGGTACAGGCCGGCGGCACCGGGCCGAACCAGATCAAGGCATTCGGCCGTGTCGGCATGGGGCCGTGTCAGGGGCGCTATTGCGGGCTGAGCGTGATAGCGATGATGGCGCAAGAGCTTGGGTTGCATCCAAAGGATGTGGGCCAGTTCCGGACGCGCCCGCCCTATAAGCCGGTGACATTGGGTGAGATGGCAGCGCTCAAACCCGGCGATGATGCGGACTGAAGCGGGATCATCGGGGCGCTGCCCCGAACCCCGGGATATTTCGGGCAAGAAGAAACGGCGGAATACAGGCATTATGTGTGGATTTATCCACAAGGGCTGTGGAAAAGGGGCCGTGACAGTCTGCTGCTATGGTCAAAAATCTTTGCTGGGGGCGCAGATTGGCCCAAGGGGATGGGTCGGTTTTGGATATACCTGATCTATCCACAGCCACCGGGGCATATGGCAGGCATGTGGATAAACCTGTGGGGCAGGGGGGCATGGGTTTGACGCAATTGCCGCGCTGGCCTGCTTGACGCGGTACAGGAGCGTCGTTAGGCTGCTCCTGTAAGGGTGGAGTGCGTTGCAAATGCAGGTAATCGGTGCCGGTTTCGGTTTGGGGCTGTCATTGATCATGGCGATCGGGGCGCAGAATGCGTTTGTCCTCAGACAGGGGATCCGGCGTTCGCATGTGTTTGCGGTTTGTCTGGCCTGTGCAGCAAGCGATGCTGTGCTGATTGCCGCCGGGGTGGCGGGTTTTGGGCGGTTGACACAGGCCTTGCCATGGGTCGAGCCGGTGATGCGCTGGGGCGGGGCGGCGTTCCTCATCGCTTATGGCGCGCGCGCGTTTATGTCGGCATGGCGCGGTGGGGCCGTGCTGGTGGTGGAGGGCCGCGCGACAGAAGCGTTTGGACCGGTTCTGGCGACATGCCTTGCGCTGACATGGCTAAACCCGCATGTCTATCTTGATACGGTTGTGCTGCTGGGTGCGGTGGCCGCGCAATATGAGGACAGGCTTGGCTTTGCGCTGGGGGCGATGACGGCAAGCTTTGCGTTCTTTTTTACGCTGGGATACGGCGCGCGCTGGCTGGCGCCGCTATTTGCCAGACCCCAAGCATGGCGCGTCCTTGATGCCGGCGTCGGTGTGCTGATGTGGATGATTGCGGCCAGTTTGCTGCGCGGCGTCTGATCGACGGGTTTTATGGGGAAATCCCCGGCGCGCCTCTTGAAGCCTTTGAGGCTTCGTGACTTGATGCGCGCATGAGCATAGAACAAAGACCGGTCCGTCCGGTTCTGGGTGTTTTCTGGATGGTTGTGACCGGCCTGTTGTTTGTCGGTGTGACCGCTTTGGTGAAATACCTCGGCCCCAGTATTCCCGCAGCGCAAGCAGCTTTTCTGCGATATGCCATCGGGTTTGTCTTTCTGATCCCGCTGCTGCGCCCCATGCTGGCAACACGCCTGACGCGCCGTCAATGGGGGCTTTTTTCGTTGCGCGGCTTGGCCCATTCGATCGGTGTGGCGCTGTGGTTTTTCGCCATGGCGCGCATTCCAATCGCGGATGTGACGGCGATGAACTATCTCGCGCCGATCTATGTCACGCTGGGCGCCGCGCTGTTTCTGGGTGAGAAGCTGGCCGCGCGCCGCGTGATCGCGGTGATTGCGGGGCTGGTGGGGGCGCTCATCATTCTGCGCCCCGGATTTCGCGAGATCGGCCCGGGGCATCTGGCGATGCTGGGGGCGGCGCTGGTGTTTGGGGCCTCGTATATTCTGGCCAAAATGCTGACCGATGAAACAAACGCAGCCATCGTGGTGGGGATGTTGTCGATCTGGGTCACCTTGGGTCTTGCGCCCATGGCCATTGCCGTCTGGGTGCCGCCCAGCCTTGCGGCTTTGGGCATTCTGACACTGGTCGCACTATTGGCAACGGCGGGGCATTACACGATGACATTGGCCTTTGCGGCGGCCCCTGTCACGGTCACCCAGCCGGTCAGCTTTTTGCAACTGGTCTGGGCGGTGGCCTTGGGCGCGCTGTTCTTTGATGAAGGCGTGGATATATGGGTTGTGATCGGCGGGCTGGTGATCCTGAGTTCTGTTACATTCATCACATGGCGCGAGGCTGTGCTGAAGCGCAATCTGCGCACGCCGCCCGCGCCCGCGACAAAGGTCTGAAGGTGCCGCCGCGCCTGCGCTTCTTCTTGCTTTAAATATCCAAAGAACGACACATGCCGCAAGGCCCACGCCTTACGCAGCGCCGCGCGGGTGCAGCAAGGCTGATACGACATCTGCGCTGGTGATCCGGCCCCGCGGCTGACCTGCGGCATCCTGCACGATCAAGGTGGTGTCCTGCCCCATCTGCAAGGCTTGCATGACCGCATGCAACGCGGCTTTGTCCGAAATCAGCGGCCCTTGATCCCCGGCGCGTAGCGGTTGCATCACATCCTGCGCCGTGAGCACGCCAAGCGGGTTCATATGCGCCACAAACTCGGCCACGTAATCGGTGCTGGGGTTGGTGAATATCTCTTGCGGGGTGCCGCTTTGGACGATGCGGCCCCCTTCCATGATGGCGATGCGGTTGCCGATCTTGAAGGCCTCGTCCAGATCGTGACTGACAAAGATGATCGTGCGCTCCAGCCGTTTTTGCAGGTCCAGCAATTCGTCTTGCAGGCGCGTCCGGATCAGCGGGTCCAGCGCCGAGAACGGCTCGTCCATCAGCAGGATCGGCGCATTGGTGGCAAAGGCGCGGGCAAGACCGACGCGTTGCTGCATGCCGCCCGACAGGTCGCCGACACGCCGTGTGGCCCAGTCAGACAGCCCGACCAGTTCCAACTGCTCCGCGATGCGGCTTTCGCGCTGGGCGCGCGGAACACCGGCCAGTTCCAGCCCCAGCCCCACATTTTCCTGCACAGAGCGCCATGGCAGCAGGCCGAATTGCTGGAACACCATCGCCACATTGTTTTGCCGGATGCGGCGCAAGGCCGGTCCTTTGGCATGGGTCACATTGACCATCCCCGCCTCGGTCTGCACCTCGACATGGCCGCGCACGACCGGGTTCAAGCCGTTCACGGCGCGCAGCAGCGTGGATTTGCCGGACCCCGACAACCCCATCAGGACAAGGATCTCGCCCTCCTTGACCGACAATGCGCAGTCATGCACGCCCAGCACCTGCCCGCAGTCTTGCTGCACCTGCGCGCGGCTTAACCCTTTGTCCATCAGCGGCAGCGCGCTGGCGGGTTTGTCGCCAAATACGATCGAGACATTGTTGAAGGTGACGGCTGTGTTCATTTCCGTTCGATCCTCAGCATCCGGTCCAGCAGAATGGCCAGCACAACAATCACCAGACCGGATTCGAACCCAAGCGCAGGGTTCACGCGGTTGAGCGCCTGCAAAACCGGCACGCCCAGACCATCCGCGCCGACAAGGGCCGCGATCACCACCATCGACAGCGACAGCATGATGGTCTGGTTCAACCCGGCCATGATCTGCGGCAGCGCATAGGGCAGTTCCACCTTGAGAAGGGTCTGGCGCGGCGTTGCGCCAAAGGCTTGCGCGGCCTCCAGCAGGGCCGTCGGGGTGGCGGTAATGCCCAGATGCGTCAGGCGGATCGGTGCGGGCAGCACAAAGATCACCGTGGCGATCAGGCCCGGCACCATGCCGATGCCGAAAAACACAATCGCGGGAATGAGATAGACAAAGGTGGGCAGGGTCTGCATCAGGTCCAGCACCGGGCGCATGGCGCGGTAGAGCCGGGGGCGGTGCGCGGCGGCGATACCGATGGGCACGCCCACCCCCATGCAGACAACACAGGCCGCCAGCACCAGTGTCAGCGATTGGGTCGTCTGTATCCAGTAGCCCTGATTGACGATGAACAAAAAGCCAAGGCCCACGATGGCTGCGGGTTTCCAGTTCCGCTGCACCAGCACGGTCAGCGCCACAAAAGCGGCGATCACGACCAATGGATGCGGGCTTTGCAGCACCCACAGGATACTCGAGATCAGGGCCTCCAGCCCGTCTGACAGGCCGTCGAAAAAGAAGGCCGCGTTGATTTCAAGCCATGTAAAGACGCGGTCAGCATAAGCGCCAACGGGGATTTTCGTGTCGGTTAGCCAATCCATCGCGTCATGTTCCTATCCCCGTTTGTGTCAGTGTTATGGTATCATTCATGTCCGAAATGGGCGCAGCAGGTGCGCCACAGGCCCAGCCCAAGATAAGGACCGTACCGCATGGCAATGTGCATTCCGCGCACCCCCCCCCGGTGCGGCTGGCAAACCGAACAATGCGCAAAAGGCGGCATAATCTGCAAACCATCGGTGATCGGGCGCGAATGACTGGACGATCATTGCCGCCACAGGGCGATGAAAGCGCCGCGCCTCGGTTACGGCGGCTGCAGTCCGGTGGAAAAGCTGGTATCGCAACGCGCCGGACAAGGGGGTTGCAACCGGATCGGGCAGGCCTGCGCGCCACGTGTCAAGACCTGTGCTGGCTGCGAAAATATGTGTCACGTTGTGCTACGGCTCCTTGCCGGGGAAGGCTTGCAACCTGTTGTTCCAAGGCGAAAACACCCACATAAGGGGCGGCTGGATGCGCCGCCCCCTCTGGATGCTGCCGCGATGCCGCGCGCCCGGATCACAACCCCAATGCCGCGCGGGCGGCGGGCAGGGCCTCCTCTCCGGTGCGGGTGGTGACGCCGTTCAGCCACCCCTCCAGCGCATCGGGGTTGGCGGTCAGCCATGCGGTTGCGGCCGCAGCCGGATCGGCGCCATCATCGAGGATCGCGCCCATGATCTCGTTCTCCATCTCCAGCGTGAAGGCCAGATTGCCGAAAAACGCGCCCAGATTGGGGCATTCCGCGGCATAGCCAGCGCGCGTGTTGGTGCGCACCTCGGCACCGCCCAGATCAGGGCCGAACCAGTCATCGCCGCCTTCCAGATAGGTCATGTCGAAATTGGCGTTCATCGGATGCGGCTCCCAGCCCAGAAACACGATCGGCTCACCGCGCCGATCCGCGCGGGTGACTTGCGCCAGCATCCCCTGTTCGGAACTTTCGGCCACGCTAAAGCCTGCCAGATCAAAGGCACCGGCCTCGATCATATCCAGTATCAGGCGGTTGCCGTCATTGCCCGCTTCGATCCCGTAGATCCTGCTGCCCAAGGCCTCGCGCTGTGTGGCGATATCGGCGAATGTGGCAATGCCCAGATCGGCGGCGGCGCGGTTGACGGCCAGCGTATATTTCGCGCCGGTCAGGTTGGTGCGGATCGTATCAACAGTGCCTGCATCGCGGTAGGGGGCGATATCGGCCTCCATCGTGGGCATCCAGTTGCCCAGAAACACATCAATCTCGCCGCGCGACAGCGAGATATATGTCACCGGCACCGACAGGATCTTGGTTTCTGTCTGATATCCCAGCGCCTCAAGCACCACAGAGGTTGCCGCGGTCGTGGCCGTGATATCCGTCCAGCCCACATCCGAGAATGTGACCTTGTCGCATTGTGCAAAAGCCGGCGTGGCCGCCATCAGGGCCACCGCCGTCAAAGGGGCGGTCAGGGCAAGTTTCAAGGTCATCCGTTTCTCCCGTGTTGTTATTGATTGACGAGTCAATAAAAAACCATTTAGCGTCTTGTGGCAAGTTTATCGGAGAAAACGATGCCCAAGCTCGGAATGGAGCCTATACGCCGTGCCGCTTTGGTGGAAGCGACAATTACCGAGATCGGCACATCAGGCACGCTGGATGTGACCGTGGCGCAGATCGCAAGGCGGGCGGGGATGTCCTCGGCCTTGGCGCATCACTACTTTGGCGGGAAAGAGCAGATATTTCTGGCCGCCATGCGCCACACGCTGTCGCTTTATGCAGCAGGCGTGCGCGGGGCCCTCGTGATGGCGGCAGGACCGCAGCAGCGGCTTGAGGCGGTGGTGCGCGCCAGTTTCGCAGGCAGCAATTTCCGGCGCGAGGTGGTGGCCGCCTGGCTGAATTTCTATGTGCTGGCGCAAGCCTCCGATGATGCGCGGCGGTTGCTGGCGGTCTATCAGCGGCGGTTGCGATCCACATTGACACATGACCTGCGCCCGCTGGTGGGGGCGCGTGCGCCGCAGGTGGCAGACCGGATCGCCGCATTGATTGACGGGGTTTATCTGCGCCAGTCGCTGGGGCAGGGGCAGCCCGATGCCGATGATGCCGTGGCCACCGTGCTGGGCTGTCTGGAGCTGGAACTTCTGAGGGGAATGGAATGAAAGACGATTGTACGCGGCCCAATATCCTGATCGTGATGGTCGATCAGTTGAACGGGACGCTGTTCCCCGATGGCCCGGCGGACTGGCTGCATGCGCCCCATCTCAAGGCGCTGGCGGCGCGCTCGGCGCGCTTTGCCAATGCCTATACCGCCTCGCCCCTCTGTGCGCCGGGGCGGGCCAGTTTCATGTCCGGCCAGTTGCCCAGCGGCACAGGGGTCTATGACAATGCGGCGGAATTTGCCTCCAGCATCCCGACCTATGCGCATCACCTGCGCCGTGCGGGCTATTATACCTGCCTGTCGGGCAAGATGCATTTTGTCGGGCCGGACCAGTTGCACGGCTTTGAGGAACGCCTGACAACCGATATTTATCCCGCCGATTTCGGCTGGACGCCGGATTACCGCAAACCCGGTGAACGGATCGACTGGTGGTATCACAATATGGGCAGCGTCACCGGCGCGGGCGTGGCCGAGACGTCCAACCAGATGGAATATGACGATGATGTTGCCCATCACGCGGTGCAGAAAATCTATGATCTGGCACGCGGCGCCGATGGGCGGCCATGGTGCCTGACAGTCAGCTTCACCCATCCGCATGATCCCTATGTGGCGCGGCGCAAATACTGGGATCTTTACGCTGATTGCGCGCATCTGATGCCCGAAGTGGCGCCCATCCCCTATGACCGGCACGATGCCCATTCCAAACGTATTTTTGATGCCAATGACTGGCGATCCTATGATCTGACGCCCGATATGGTGGCCCGCGCCCGCCGCGCCTATTTCGCCAATATCAGCTATCTTGACGACAAGCTGGGCGAGATCATGGCCACCCTCAAGGCCACACGCCAAGAGGCGATTGTGGTCTTTGTCAGCGATCACGGCGATATGCTGGGCGAGCGTGGCCTGTGGTTCAAGATGAGCTTTTTCGAGGGCTCCGCCCGCGTGCCCCTGATGATAGCCGCACCGGATATGGCAGCAGGCCGGATCGACGCGCCTGTCAGCACGATAGATCTGTGCCCGACCCTGTGTGATCTGGCCGGTGTCAGCATGGATGATGTGATGCCATGGACCACCGGCGAAAGCCTCGTGCCGCTGGGGCAGGGCTTTGATCGTACCAGCCCGGTGGCGATGGAATATGCCGCCGAGGCGTCAAACGCGCCGCTGGTGTGCCTGCGTGACGGGCGCTGGAAATACATCCGCTGCGCGCTGGACCCTGACATGCTGTTCGATCTGCAATCGGATCCGCATGAGTTGCACAACCTTGCCGATGATCCCGCCCATCAGGGCACGCTGTCCAGCCTGCGCGACAAGGCGGCAGCGCGCTGGGATCTGGCGCGCTTTGACGCCGAGGTGCGGATCAGTCAGGCGCGCCGCTGGGTCGTCTATGAGGCGCTCAGGCAGGGTGGCTATTATCCGTGGGATTTCCAGCCCCTGCAAAAAGCGTCCGAACGCTACATGCGTAACCACATGGATCTCAACATCCTTGAAGACAGCAAACGCTTTCCGCGCGGCGAATAACCGCGCCGCGATGATCCCTGACATTTTCCTTTCATTGTTCCGGAAATACTCAAAATGACCCCCTATGCCACACAGCCCACCGCCAGCCATTTCGTGAACGGCCGCTATGTCGAGGATACCTCCGGCGCGCCGATTGATGTGATCTATCCTGCCACCGGCAAAGTGATTGCCCGCGTGCATGAGGCGACACCCGCCGTGATCGAAGAGGCGATCACCAGCGCCAGAACCGCGCAAAAGGCATGGGCCGCCCTGCCCGGTGTGGCGCGGGGCCGTATCCTGCGCCGTGCTGCCGATATCATGCGCGAACGCAACCGCGCGCTCAGCATCCTTGAGAGCCATGATACCGGCAAGCCGCTGTCAGAAACGCTCTATGTCGATGCCACCAGCGGGGCGGATGCCTTGGAATATTTCGGCGGGCTTGCCGCCAGCCTGACAGGCGAGCATATCCCGCTGGGCGAGAACTGGGCCTATACGATGCGCGAGGCGCTGGGCCTCTGCGTCGGCATCGGCGCGTGGAACTATCCCACGCAGATCGCCTGCTGGAAAGGCGCGCCCGCGCTGGCCTGTGGCAATGCGATGATCTTCAAACCCTCCGAGGTGACGCCGCTTTGCGCGCTCAAAGTGGCTGAAATCCTGCATGAGGCGGGGCTGCCTGCCGGGCTTTACAATGTCATACAGGGGCGCGGCGCGGTAGGGGCCTCGCTGGTGACCGATGCCCGCGTCAACAAGGTTTCGCTGACCGGATCGGTGCCGACGGGCAAAAAGGTCTATGCGGCGGCGGCGGCGGGCCTGAAGCATGTCACGATGGAATTGGGCGGCAAGTCGCCTCTGATCATCTTTGATGATGCCGATCTGGAGGATGCGGTCGGCGGTGCGATCCTTGGGAATTTCTATTCCTCTGGGCAGGTCTGTTCCAACGGCACGCGGGTGTTCGTGCAAAAAGGCATCCGCGCGGCCTTCCTGAAGCGCCTTTCCGAGCGGTTGGCGGATGCGGTGATCGGGGATCCGCTGGATGAGGCCACGAATTTCGGCCCGATGGTGTCCGAGGCGCAGTTGGGCATCGTGGAGCGTTACATCGCCAAGGGCCAGGACGAGGGCGCGCGGCTGGTCTGTGGCGGGCAGCGGCTGGACAGGGACGGTTTCTGGATCACCCCTGCGGTTTTTGCCGATGTGACCGACCAGATGACCATAGCCCGCGAGGAAATATTCGGCCCCGTGATGTGCGTGCTGGATTTCGCGGATGAGGATGAGGTGATCGCCCGCGCCAACAATACCGAATTCGGCCTGTCAGCGGGCGTGTTCACCCGTGATCTGGCGCGCGCGCACCGCGTTGTGGGCCGGATGGAGGCGGGCACCTGTTATATCAACACCTATAATGATGCACCGGTCGAGGTGCCGTTCGGCGGGGTCAAGATGTCGGGTGTGGGGCGTGAGAACGCCAAAGCGGCGATCGCGCATTACAGTCAGGTGAAATCGGTTTTCGTGCGGATGGGCCGCGTCGAGGCGCCG
>JBLRWJ010000028.1:0-26191 GCA_047921315.1 Rhodobacterales bacterium
TTCGCTTCTGGAAATGCACCGCGCCGGAGAGGCGATAGATGCGGGGCGGCGTTTGGTCGAAAGCCACCATGCCGCTATCAAAGAGCTGTTTGACGCAGGCTGACCGCCTTGGATCAATCGCATAGGCAGACAGGCAGGGCGCGCCCGCTATGCCCTCTATACCTGTGCAATCTGGTCTGGAGCGTATTTCGGTTTATTGGATTCAATTTGAACGCAATATGCTCATTGCAACAGATCGGCCACCGCGCCGATCAGATTCAGGATCTTGCGGGACTCCTGATCAACATGCACCACATACCCGTTGCGTTCATAATAGGTATAGCGCGGGTCCAGACCATAGCGGGACGGGCTACGCAGGATAATGAAACCATCCGGCACTTTATCCCCGATCCGGTAGTGATCACCCCCTGATTTCCGGGCCTGACCGGGCGGCACACAAGGCGGGTTCTTCTTGGCAAGGCCGGGGGGGCAGTTGGCTGCGGCAGGCAGGATCATGTCCGCCTGCGGTGCGCGCGGTTGGCTGAACTGATCCGCAACAGCCATCGCGGGCAAGGCCAGTATCAGGGCTGCTGCTGATACAAATTTCAGACAGATGTTGCGCAGTGGGGTCATTTTCCGGGCCATGATATATATCCTTTCGGTACATATACATAGGGTGTCCCGGCCGGTTACCCTAATGCAGGCGACTGCGATGCGCGATATCCTGCCGACGACATCCTGCATCGGCGCTGTTTTGCGCCGGGGTGCAGAATGTCAGGTCAGTAAGGGCCTATTTCGACCTTGGGCAGGTGCTTATGCCAAATTCAGGGAAAAAGCCCACAAGCAGGGCAAGGCCCAGCAAGATGCGCGCAATACGGTCAATGCCGCTGACATTCTTGGTCATCATAGCCCCCATAAGTTAAATATGCTGTATTACATATGTAACCGGGGTTGTCTTGTCTGACCGGTGATTGCTCAGCCCGCAGGCGCGCCATTTTGCGGGATCAACTGCGCCCGCGTGTTTCAAACCGCGGCAACA
Organism: Rhodobacterales bacterium; assembly: GCA_047921315.1. Classification (GTDB taxonomy): domain Bacteria; phylum Pseudomonadota; class Alphaproteobacteria; order Rhodobacterales; family Rhodobacteraceae; genus Seohaeicola. Next base: position 1,019 of record JBLRWJ010000028.1, read on the forward strand.
TGGCGCTGAAATCCTTGCCCGTGCCGCCTTCATTCTCGACAAATTGTGCATAGAGGTCGGCAGCGGCACGCCCCATCGGGGTATCGGCATCGGCGCTTTCGGCAGCCTGCTGCGACAGGCGCAGGTCTTTCAGCATCAGCTCTGCCGCAAAGCCGGGCTTATAGCCGTTATCGGCAGGGCTGGTTGGCCCGACACCGGGTGCCGGGCAATAGGCGTTCATGGTCCAGCTATAGCCCGAAGAGGTCGACACAACATCGAACATCTTCTGACGGTCGAGGCCCAGCTTATCGGCCAGCGCGAATGCCTCGCATGTGGCAATCATAGTGACACCAAGGATCATGTTGTTACAGATCTTGGCCGCCTGACCGGCCCCCGCGCCGCCGCAATGCACGGCCTTTTGGCCCATGATATCAAACAAGGGCTTGGCCTTGGCAAAAGCGGCATCAGATCCGCCCGCCATGAAGGTCAGCGTGCCGGCACTGGCCCCGCCAGTGCCGCCCGATACGGGCGCATCGACGGCCAGCAAGCCTGCCGCCTCAGCTTGTGCTGCGACAGCACGGGCGCTGTCCACATCCACGGTGGAGCAATCCACCAATGCAGCCCCGGCGTTCATTGCAGGAATGACATCGGCCGCGACCGCACGCAGGATGGCGCCATTGGGCAGCATCGTGATCACCACATCCGCGCCGGTTGCCGCCTCGGCCGCGGTTGTGGCCGCGGCCACCCCATCAACCTGCACGCCAGCCGTGTCAAACCCGGTGACATCATGCCCGGCCGCCGCCAGATTGGCCGCCATCGGTGCGCCCATATTGCCAAGTCCGATAAATCCGATTTTCATCCTATGGTCCTTTCAAAGGGTCAGGGCATTGTCGCCAAGCGGCATCAACATATCCGTTACGGCCTGTTGCGGCAGCGCGTCTATCGTGTGTTTCCAGACCGGTTTGCGGTCTTTGTCGATGATGGCAGCGCGGATACCTTCAAGGAAATCGCCCTGTTCCATCGCCCGCCATGTCACGCGATATTCCAGATCCAGCGCATCGCGAATGCCGGCACCGGGGGCGCGCAGCCGTGACAGAATTTCCAATGTGCAGGCCATGGCCAGCGGTGAATTGCGCAGGACAGCTTTCAAGGCGCTGGCCGCAAAATCATCCGGATCAGCCTGCAGGCCTGTCAGGATATCGCGCAGGCTGTTGCCGCCAAACAGGGTATCGATCCGCGTTTGCGCCCCGCTCAGCGGCCCTTGCGGGGCCTTTTCGCTGAACTGCCGGATCGTTTGCACATCGCCTGACTGGCAGAGCTGTGCTGTCAACGCGTCCCAGCGCGCCTCGGGGATGAAAGTATCGGCAAAGCCCGCAGCAATCGTATCGCCCGCCGCAAGCCGCGCGGCGGTCAGGCCAAGATAGGCCCCCATCCGCCCCGGCGCCCGCGCCAAAAGCAGCGATCCGCCCACATCCGGCACCAGACCGATACCGCATTCCGGCATCGCGATCCGGCTGGTTGCACCAATGATGCGATGGCTGACATGACAGCCAAGGCCCACGCCGCCGCCCATGATGAACCCCTGCATCAGGCTGACGACCGGCTTGGGATATTCCGCCAGTTTGGCATTCATCCGGTATTCATCGGCCCAGAACCGCCGCCCATAGGCAAAATCACCCGCCATGCCGCGCGCATAAAGCTCTGCAATATCGCCACCTGCGCAGAAGGCCTTGTCGCCTGTCGCATCCATGATCACCACCGCAACAGCAGGATCATCGCGCCAGCGGTCCAGCGCTGCTTCAATCGCCAGCACCATATCATAGGTCAGCGCATGCAGCGCCTGTGGCCGCGTCAGGGTAATCCGCCCGGCACGGCCCTCAACCCGTATGTGGATATCGCTCATCTGTCAGCCAACATCTGGCGCGATACGATCACGCGCATGATCTCGTTCGTGCCTTCCAGAATTTCATGCACCCGCAGATCGCGCACCAGCTTTTCAATGCCGTAATCGGCCAGATAGCCATAACCGCCATGCAGTTGCAGACATTGGTTCACGATACGGCTGCCCGCCTCAGTTACGAATTTCTTGGCCATGGCGCAATATTTTGTTGCATCCGGCGCGCCGCTATCCAGCTTCCATGCCGCTTGACGCAGGAAAACCCGCGCCGCCTGCAGCTCGATCTCCATATCGGCCAGCCGGAATTGCAGCGCCTGAAACTGGTCGATCGGTTTTCCAAAGGCCTTGCGCTCGCCCATATAGGCCAGCGTCAGGTCCAGCGCCGTCTGCGCCGCCCCCACCGAACAGGCCGCGATATTCAGCCGCCCGCCATCAAGCCCCTGCATCGCGTAGGAAAAACCGCGCCCTTCCTCGCCCACAAGGTTTCCCGCCGGAACCACGCAATCATCAAACTGCACCTGCCGCGTGGGCTGGCTGCGCCATCCCATCTTGTCCTCCAGCCCGCCAAAGCTCAGCCCCGCCGCGCCATCATCGACAATCACGGTTGAGACCCCTTTGGGCCCGTCCTCGCCCGTGCGCACCATCACAACATAGGCATCCGAATATCCGCCGCCAGAAATGAACGCCTTGGTCCCGTTGAGCACATAGCCTTCATTGCTGCGCGCCGCGCGGGTCTTGAGCGCCGCCGCGTCCGAGCCTGATCCCGGCTCGGTCAGGCAATAGGATAGCACCGTTTCCATGCTCAGCACCCGCTCCATATAGCGCGCCTTCAACTCGTCCGAGCCGAAACTGTCCAGCATCTTGGCGCACATATTGTGGATCGATAAAAACGCCGCCACCGAGGGGCAAGCCATGCTCAGCGCCTCGAAGACCAGTGTTGCATCCATACGGCTCAGCCCCGCGCCGCCACCTTCCTCGGATACATAAAGCCCGCCAAATCCCAACGCGCCCACCTGCGGCCACAGCTCCTTCGGGATCGTGCCCGCCGCCTCCCACGCTCTTGCATGCGGCGCGATATGCTCTTGCCCAAAGGCTTGCGCCATATCGAATATGGCGGTCTGTTCCTCGGTCAGTGCGAAATCCATGGGTGTCTCCTCCAAAACGGCTGAATTGAACGCGCGTTTAATTCTGAACTGTTGCAGCAGTTTTTCAATCCGCAGGCTATGAAAAAGCCTCCTCTGCTTCTTCTTGCCTCAAATATCCAAAAAGCCGCGATCCCAACCGCAAAGCGGCCCCCGGTGGATCACACCGGAAGCCGCAAGATGGATCAATCCATCGGTTTGAAGTTGAACGCCGCGCCATCCTTGATGCCGGAGGGCCAGCGCGAGGTGATGGTCTTGGTGCGCGTGTAGAATTTGAACGCATCCGGCCCGTGCTGGTTCAGGTCACCAAAGGCAGATTTTTTCCAGCCGCCAAAGGTGTGATAGGCCAGCGGCACCGGGATCGGCACGTTGATCCCGATCATGCCCACATTGACGCGGTTGGCAAAATCACGCGCGGCATCCCCGTCGCGGGTATAGATGGCGGTGCCGTTACCATATTCGTGGTCCATCGCCAGGGCCAGCGCCTCTTCATAGCTTTGCGCGCGCACGACTGACAGGACAGGGCCAAAGATTTCCTTTTGGTAGATGTCCATATCGCGGGTCACGCGGTCAAACAGATGCGGGCCGACGAAAAAGCCGTCCTCATAGCCTTGCAGATTGAAGTTGCGACCATCGACAACCAGTTCAGCCCCCTGATCGATGCCGGTCTGGATCAGGCGCAGGATGTTTTCCTTGGCCGCCGCTGTCACCACGGGGCCGTAATCCACATCCTTGCCGCCTGTATAGGGGCCGACTTTCAGTGCCTCGATCCGGGGCACCAGCTTTTCGATCAGCCGGTCTGCTGTTTCATCACCCACAGGCACCGCAACCGAGATCGCCATGCAGCGTTCGCCGGCCGCACCGTAGCCGGCACCGATCAGCGCATCTGCGGCCTGATCCAGATCGGCATCCGGCATGATGATCATGTGGTTCTTGGCACCGCCAAAACACTGCACGCGCTTGCCGTTGGAACAGCCGCGCCCGTAGATATATTCAGCAATCGGGGTTGATCCGACAAAGCCGATCGACTGGATCACCGGATGATCAAGAATCGCATCCACGGCGACCTTATCCCCGTTCACCACCTGCAGGATCCCCTTGGGCAGGCCCGCTTCTTCCATCAGCTCGGCCAGCATCAGCGGCACTGACGGATCACGTTCGCTTGGCTTGAGGATAAACGCATTGCCGCAGGCAATCGCGGGCGCGAACATCCACATCGGGATCATCGCGGGAAAGTTGAAGGGCGTGATGCCCGCCGTGACACCCAGTGCCTGCCGCATCGAATACATGTCGATGCCGGGGCCTGCGCTATCGGTAAATTCACCCTTCAGCAGTTGTGGCGCGCCGATGCAATATTCCACCACTTCCAGCCCGCGCTGCACATCGCCCGCCGCATCGGGCAGGGTCTTGCCATGCTCGCGGCTCAGCGCCTCGGCCAGCTTGTCCATGTCGCGGTTGAGCAGATCGACAAATTTCATCATCACCCGCGCGCGGCGCTGCGGGTTCACGGCGGCCCAGGCGGGCTGCGCCTTGGCGGCGACTTCGACCGCATGGGCCATTTCCTCGGGCGATGCGAGCGGGCATTTCGCCTGCACTTCGCCGGTGGCGGGGTTGTAGACATCGGCAAAACGGCCAGACGTGCCTTTGACGTGCGCGCCGCCGATGTAATGGGTCAGTTCCTGCATGGGATTGGTCCTCCTGAATCTGGGCGCAGGATAGGCTTGCAGAATTGATAGGAAAAGGGGCAAGTTTCCAAAAGGGTTTTGCATTTTTGCAAAGGGGGGCAAGGGGTGGACCTGCAATGGGATGATCTGCGGATATTTCTGGCGGTGGCGCGCACCGAAAGCCTGTCTGGCGCGGGGCGCGTGCTCAAGGTTGATCCCGCCACTGTCGGCCGTCGCATCGCGCGGCTGGAGGAAGGGCTGGGTACGCCTTTATTTGCCAAATCCCCGCAGGGCTATGCGATGACAGATGCAGGCCAGCGCCTGATCGCCCATGCCGAACGCGCCGAGGCCACGATGGGTGCCGCGATCGAGGAGGTGGCCGGGCAGGCGGGCGCGCTATCGGGACAGATCCGTATCGGTGCGCCGGATGGCTGCGCCAATTTCCTTTTGCCGCAGGTTTGCGCCGCGATCATGGGGGAAAACCCCGATCTGGAGGTGCAGATCGTGGCCTTGCCGCGGGTGTTCAACCTGTCCAAACGCGAGGCGGATATGGCCATCGGCGTCAGCCCGCCTGCGGCTGGCCGTCTGACGGTGCAGAAAATCACCGATTACCGCCTGCATCTGGCCGCATCGCGCCGCTATCTCCGCCGCAACCCGCCGATCCGCAGCCTTGCTGATCTGAAAGGGCATCGCATGATCGGCTATATCCCCGATATGATTTTTGACAAGGAGCTGGATTACCTGTCCGAAATCGGGGTGGAGCGGGTGGCGCTGGCGTCCAACTCTGTCTCGGTGCAATTCAACTGGATGCGGCAGGGCAGTGGCGTGGGCATCGTGCATGATTTTGCCATCCCCTCGGCCAAAGGGCTGGTCAAGGTGCTGCCCGATCAGGTCAGCCTGACGCGCAGTTTCTATCTGATCCGCCATGCCGATGACCGCCGGATGGAGCGGCTGAACCGTTTTGCGCTGGCCTTGGCCGAAGGGCTGAGGCGCGAAGTCGCCCGGTTGGAGGCGTTCACGCCGTGAAGCCGCTACAGAAAGTCCCGGCAAAGGGTTTTCTTGACACGCACCCGCCACTGGTGGACGCTGAACCCCAGAGCTGTTCCTGAGGAGGAGGAAACCCCGTGCTGGTGCATCAGATCCTGAATTCAAAAGGCAATACGTCCGTCTTTACAGTCACGCCCGCAACGCTTGTATCCGAGGCGGTGCAACTTCTGGCCGAAAAGCGGATCGGTGGCGTGGTGGTATCCTCGGACGGTGTGGCCGCGGAGGGCATCCTGTCCGAGCGTGACATCGTGCGCTCTTTGGCGTTGCGCGGCCCGGTCTGCCTGACTGAAACTGTCGGCGACATGATGACCCGCAACCCGTCATGCTGCGCACGCGGTGACAGCGCCGATAGCGTCCTTGCCCGCATGACCGATGGCCGCTTTCGCCATATGCCGGTGACAGAAGCGGGCGCTTTGGTGGGGATCGTGACCATTGGCGATGTGGTCAAAGCGCGGATGGACGAGCTGGCGATGGAGAAAACCGCGCTGGAAGGCATGATCATGGGCCATTGACGGGCGGCAAAAGCCCCGGCCCACCGCTGTTCGCGCCAAGCCGATTTTGGGCTTGCATTCAACAACGCATTAATATTGCGTGCCCCCCAGACCAACCCGGCAAGATCACAGACGGAGCCTTCCCATGCGTATCGGACTATATCCCGGCACATTTGATCCGATCACCTATGGGCATGTGGATATCATCCGCCGCTCGGCCACTTTGGTGGATCGTCTGGTGATCGGTGTGGCCATCAACCGTGACAAGGGGCCGATGTTCACGCTTGAAGAACGGGTCGAGATGATCGAGGCCGAATGCAAGGCCCTGTCCGAGGAGACAGGCACCGAGATCGTGGCCCATCCGTTCGAGAACCTGCTGATCGATTGCGCCCGCGATGTTGGCGCACAGATGATCGTGCGCGGTCTGCGGGCTGTCGCCGATTTCGAATATGAATTCCAGATGGTCGGGATGAACCGCGCGCTGGACAGTTCGATCGAAACTGTGTTCCTGATGGCCGAAGCCCGCCATCAGGCGATTGCCAGCAAACTGGTCAAGGAAATCGCGCGGCTGGGGGGCGATGTGCATAAATTCGTCCCGCCAGCCGTGAATATCAAGCTGCGCGCCAAACTGGGGCAGACCCCGAAACCCGTCTGAGGCCTTGCGCGTCGGCCCTACGCTTCAGGCTTTGGCGGCAATCGCGGCCTCGGTATCCCGGATGAAACGCGCACAATCCTGCGCGCGGGTGACAGGCAGCATATGCCCGCCCGCGACCACCTCCAACCCGATATGGGGGTGCTTTTCCACCAGAGCTGTGCCGTGCAGATCTGCCTCAAGGATACGGTCATCCGCCCCGTAAAGAATGCGCACCGGCACGTTCAGGCTGTCATATTGCGCCGCCATCCACCGCAAATCCCGCCCCGATCCCATATAATCGCGCGCGGTATTGCGGAAAGATGCCGGCCGCAACCCCAGCAGCGCGCCCCCTTTGACAGCATAATCATCCGGGATCGGATCAGGCCCGAATACCTGATCCAGCACCATCGGGGCAGTGCGGATCGACATCGGGATGGCGATCGTCCATGACAGCAGATAGCGCAGCAGGCTGTTTTTTATATCCAACCCGTTGAAGGCCTTGATCGGCCCGCCGGGCGGCTGCGTCAGCGGGGCCAGCAGCGCCAGACCGCGCGTCTTGTCGGGATGCTCCATCGCCAGACAAAGCGCTATCGCCCCGCCCAGCGAATGGCCCACCACCAAAGGCCGATCAAGCCCCAGCGCGTCAATCACCTGCACCACGGTCTGCGCCTGCGCCCGCGGATTGGCGGGGGCATCGGCGCCACGTTCGGAATAGCCCATCCCCGGCCTGTCCAGCACAATCACACGGTGGCTATCGGTCAAAAGCGGGCTAAGGGCGAGGGTAAAGTTTCCCATCTGCCCGCCCAACCCATGGATCATCACAATCGCAGGGCCGTTGCCTTCATCGGTATAATGCAGCCGCCCGCCGGGCAAATCCAGAAACGCCCCCTTTGGCGGAATCGCCACCTCGGCCCCGCGTTTGGTATTCCACGTGAACCACGCCAAACCGATCACGGCCAGCAGGGCCATTAACACAAGGGCAATCAGGATCTGGGTCATTCGCGGGCCTTTCCAAAACATCGGCACACGCCACGATAGGGATCACAGCGGACCCGGCAAGCCCTGATATGCCATATCAATCAGCGCCAGATCAGCGCCAGAAGGCCAGCCATTCGATCAAGTCAGCCATTTTGCGCATCACAAACAGCAAAGATCTGCCATCATACAGCGCCGCATCCAGACCGACCCCGACGATCAGAAGCAGGCCAAGGCCGATAGCGATCTGGTTGGTCATGCCGCATTCCCATGCCCACAGAGCGAAGCGGGGCTGCAACAGCTATGCCGCAGCCCCGATGCCCTTGCAACCCTTCTGACAGGATCAGCCCAGCCGCCCCATCACAGCCGCAACATCGGCCATCCGGCAGGAGAACCCCCATTCATTGTCATACCATGCCAGCACCCGCACCAACCGCTGGCCCATCACCTTGGTCTGGTCAGGGGCAAAGATCGAACTTTCCTCGGTATGGTTGAAATCGATCGAGACTTTGGGCGCGGGATCATAGCCCAGAACGCCTTTCAACGGCCCTGCCGCCGCCTCGGCCACGATGGCGTTGATATCGGCGGCGGTCACATTCTTGCCTGCCATGAATGTCAGGTCCACCGCGCTGACATTGGGGGTCGGCACGCGAATGGCTGAGCCGTCCAGCTTGCCGCTCAACTCCGGCAGCACCTCACCCAGCGCCTTGGCCGCGCCCGTGGATGTCGGGATCATCGACATCGCCGCCGCCCGCGCGCGATACAGATCGTTATGGCGACGGTCCAGCGTGGGCTGGTCGCCGGTATAGGCATGGATCGTGGTCATGATCCCGCTCTCGATACCGACAGCATCGTTCAGCACCTTGGCCAGTGGTGCCAGACAGTTGGTGGTGCAAGACCCGTTCGAGACCATCACCTCAGCCGCCGCCAGCTTGTCATGGTTCACACCAAACACCACAGTCCGGTCCACATTCTTGCCCGGCGCCGATAGCAGCACCTTCTTCGCGCCGCGCTCAAGGTGCGTTTTCGCCTTGGTGCCATCGTTGAAATTGCCGGTGCATTCCAGCACCACATCCACACCTGACCAGTCCAGCGCGTCCATGTCATAGGTCGACATCACCTCGATCCGGCCCGCGCCCAGATCCATCCAGCCCTCACCGGTCGTGACCTCATGCCCGAACCGCCCATGGACGGAATCGTAACGCACCAGATGCGCCGCTGTCTCCAGCGGGCCGGTCGCGTTCAGCTTGACCACCCGCACATCCTGCCGCGCGCTTTCAGCGATATGCATCAGGGTGCAGCGGCCGATCCGGCCAAATCCGTTGATGCCAAGGGTGATGGTCATGATGCGCTCCTTATGTGCCGGGAAATTGCGCGCGGTATAGCCAAGCACCGCGTGGCCCGAAAGATAAAAAGCGACAGTCAGCAGCGCGATTGACGCTGAAACACGAATAGTATCAGTATGTTAGCGCAAACTTTCCCAAGGTCACGCCAGATAGCGCTAACGCATACCGCGCAGATCCCGCGTCTCAAAAAAGGCGTCTCAGAAAAAAGCCGGCACGCGTTTCGCGCCCCGGCCCTCGTTTCTTCTTGCTTCAAATATCCAGATCTGACAGTGGCCAAGACCACTGCGGCCTCATCCCAGCAGCGCCTTGACCTTGTCAGCCACCGCCTGCGCGGTGATGCCGAACTGCTCATAGAGCACCTCGGCTGGGGCGGATGCGCCGAAATCATGCATCCCGACAAAGCCCGATTTCTCGCGCTTTCCCCCCTGACCGAACAGCCAGCGGTCCCAGCCAAAGCGGATCGCGGCCTCAATCCCCACACGCACCGGGCCGCTTGGCAACACACGGCGGCGATAGGCCTCGTCCTGCTGCTCGAACAGCTCCCAGCAGGGCATGGACACAACACGGGTGCCGATACCCTCGGCTTGCAGCAGGTCGCGTGCGGCCATGGCGATCTCGACCTCTGATCCGGTGGCCATCAGGATGGCTTGCCGCTTGCCCTCGGCCTCGGCCAGAACATAGGCGCCCTGTGCGGTCAGGTTTCTGGATTTATGCGCGGTGCGCAGGGTGCGCAGGTTCTGGCGGGTCAGCGACAGCACCGATGGTGTCTCTTTCGCGGTCAGCGCCAGTTCCCATGCCTCGGCGGTCTCGACCGTGTCACAGGGGCGGAACACCATCGTGTTCGGCGTGGCGCGGCTGATTGCCAGATGTTCGACAGGCTGGTGCGTGGGGCCATCCTCGCCCAGACCGATACTGTCATGGGTCATCACGAACACGGTGGGGATCTTCATCAGCGCGGCCAGCCGCATCGCGGGGCGGGCGTAATCGGTGAAACACATGAAGGTGCCGCCATAGGGCCGGATACCGCCATGCAGCGCCATACCGTTCATCGCGGCGGCCATGCCATGTTCGCGGATGCCCCAATAGACATAGCGCCCGGCGCGGTTATCGGTGTCAAACACGCCCAGATCGCCGGTTTTGGTGTTGTTCGATCCGGTCAGGTCTGCCGATCCGCCAACGGTTTCGCCCAGAACGGGGTTCACCACTTCCAGCACCATCTCGCTGGATTTGCGGGTGGCGACAGAGGGCGCGGTTTCGCTGATCTGCTTTTTCAGCGCACGGATCACGGCAGACAGGCGCGCGGGTACATCGCGGTCATAGGCGCGGGTGAAATTTTCGCGCTTTTTGGCATTCAGGGCGGCCAGTCGCCCTTCCCACGCGGTGCGCGCGGCGGCGCCACGGCTGCCGATGGCCTCCCAGCCCTGTTTGACCTCGGCGGGGATCTCGAACGGTCCGGCGGTCCAGCCATAGGCCGCTTTGGTATCCGCAATCAGCGTCGCATCCGTCAGCGCGCCATGCCCCTTGGAGGTGTCCTGCGCCGATGATCCCAGCGCGATATGCGTCTTGCAGGCAATCATGGATGGCTGCGATGTCTTTTTGGCCGCGGTGATAGCGGCGTCAATCGCATCGGGATCATGGCCGTCGATCTCTTGCACATCCCAGCCGGAGGCGCGGAAACGCGCCACCTGATCGGTGCGGTCGGAGAGCGAGACTTTGCCATCGATGGTGATGTCGTTATTATCCCAGAACACGATCAGCTTTGACAATTCGTGCCGCCCGGCGATGCCGATGGCCTCTTGGCTGATGCCTTCCATCAGGCAACCGTCACCGGCGATGACATAGGTGTAATGATCCACGATTTTCGCGCCATAGCGCGCGCGCTGGATTTCCTCGGCCATGGCAAAGCCTACGGCATTGGCGATCCCCTGGCCCAGCGGGCCTGTGGTTGTCTCGATCCCGCTGGCATGGCCATATTCGGGATGACCCGCAGTTTTTGCGCCCCATTGGCGGAAATTGCGGATCTGTTCGATCGTCATATCGGCATAGCCCGTCAGATGCAGCAGCGCATAAAGCAGCATGGAGCCGTGGCCCGCAGACAGGATGAAACGGTCACGATCCGGCCAGTTGGGGGCGGAGGCATCAAACTTCAGATGTTTTTCAAACAGCACAGTGGCCACATCGGCCATGCCCATTGGCATGCCGGAATGGCCGGAATTGGCGGCGTGCACCGCATCCAGTGTCAGGGTGCGGATGGCGGCGGCGCGCATCCAGTGATCAGGATGGGCAGTGCGCAGGGCGGTGATGTCCAAGGGAACGGTCCTTCGTCTGGCGATGTGACAGGATGACTTGATGGGCTTGATAGCAGCCTGTCGCGCAAGTTCAAGCGCAGGCTGTAACCCATTGGTGGCAAAGGGGGCGCAATTTGAATATCCATTGGGTAGGATCAGGGCATCGGTCCGCCCCGGTGATTCGGGTGTCAGATGCACGACATAAAGGACAAGACGCGGTTGAAAGGTGAGCCAATGAACGAGATCGCCGAACTGGAACGCAGGATCGCCTATGCGATGGAACGGATCGCCAAAGGGGTTGAGGCGCTGGACAATGTCGCCGCAGTCCCGCCCGCCATGGCCACAGATGGCGATGATGCGGGTGGCGCGGGCGATGCGGCTGAGCTGGAGGCGCTGCGCGCCGCATTGGCCGAAGAACGGCTGGCCAATGCCCAATTGGAAGAACGGGTGCGCGCCATCAAGCAAAAGCAAGAGATTCAGGCCGCCAATCTGATCACCGAACAGGCCGCCACCCGCGAAAAGCTCAGCCAGTTGGATGGTGAACTGTCGCGGCTGCGCAAGGCGAATGAGCAGTTGCAAAGCAGCAATGCGGCTTTGCGGGCGGCCAATGAATCGGGCGTCGGAGAGCCGCATCTGATCAACAAATCCATGATGGCCGAACTGGAATCAATGCGCGCCGCGCGGCAGGTCGATATCGCCGAGGCTGCTGCGATCAAAGGCGCGCTGGTGCCGTTATTGGTGGTGCAGGGCGCGGATGACGATACCGCCAGCGAAGAGGAGACATCCTGATGCCCGAGGTCGAGATCAAGATCGGTGGTCGTGCTTTTGAAGTTTTCTGTCAGGATGGCGAGGAACATTACCTGCAAGCCGCCGCAAAGATGCTGGATACAGAGGCATCGGTGCTGGCCAATCAGATCGGGCGTCTGCCAGAGGCGCGGATGTTGCTGATGGCGGGGCTGATGCTGGCCGATAAAACCGCCGGGCTGGAGGACAAGCTGCGCGAGGCGCAGACCCAGCTTGCCGACAAAGACGCCGAAATATCGCGGCTGGCCGCGCGTCCGGCCCCCGAACCACAAAGGATCGAAGTGGCCGTGATCCCGCCGGAACTGACCGAAACGTTGTCCGAACTGGCCGCCCGCGCCGAGGCTTTGGCCGATGCGGTCGAGGATAAGGCGGGCTAGGTTGGGAGATCTGACCACTTTTGTCGCGGGGGTGGGCTTGACGCTCGTGAGAAAATGATCGGTTTTTACGATCCGACCTATTGTTGTGTCCAAGCGCGCTCACCAAGCCGTGCGGTCGCCGACACGCGGGGGGGGCGAATTGCCGTCAGTGTGACGCACTTTATCTCCGAAAAGTCATTCATGCTTCGCAGTTGCCACATCATCAGCCAATCGCCGCCCCGGAGGGCGTGTCAGCGATCGCGCGGCGGCGCGTGTCGCGCCTTGATTCCGCGCGGGGGTGACTGGGGCCATCCTTGGTTGAAACCTTAGCATATCCCGTTCAGTTGAATTCACCCCGCAGAATGAACGCGTTGTTCTGCGAAAACGCTGCCTCATTCTGCGGGGTGAATGCATGAATCCGATCAAACGCGACACGCTCTAACCCACCAAAGAAAAAGCCCCCGCATCGGGGGCCTTTCCACGCATTGGTAATAACCCAAAAATCAGCCGTTGGCTTCGCGGATTTTATCGGCGGCGTCCTTGTCAAAGGTGACGCCAGCGGTTTCAAACAACTGGTCCAGTTCCCCTGACAGGGTCATCTCGGTGATGATGTCGCAGCCGCCGACAAATTCGCCTTTGACGTAAAGCTGCGGGATGGTGGGCCAATCGGAATAATCCTTGATGCCCTGCCGGATATCGGCATCGGCCAGCACGTTCACATCCTGATAGGTGACGCCCATATAATTCAGCACGCCCGCGACACGGCTGGAAAACCCGCATTGCGGCATGTCCTTGGTGCCCTTCATGAACAGCACCACATCATTGGCGCTGATGGTTTCCTTGATCTGGGTGGTCGCATCGGTCATTTGCATCATCCTTGGTCTGGCAGGGGCACATGGCCCTTGAATGTAATCAGTCAGGCGCTTTCGTGGTCAAGGCCAAAGCATGGAGCTGCCCGTTGGCCCCGTCCATCTTTCCCTTGAGGGTGGCATAGACGGCGCGCTGCTGTTGCACGCGGTTCATGCCCTTGAACGAGGCGTCGATCACCTCGGCGGCGTAGTGATTGCCGTCGCCGGCCAGATCGGTCACGGTGATTCGTGCTTGCGGAAAGCCTGCGCGGATCAGGTCTTCGATTTCCTGTGCTTCGATCGCCATGCGAATGCTCCTTGTTCGTATCCGTGTGATTTAGGCTTTTGCAGGCGGCCTCGCAAGGGTGCGGGCCGCCTGTTATGGTCAGTCCAGCGCGGCAGCAAAGGCCCCGCGATAGAGGGCGGACAATTCGTCTAGCGGAGCGTCCGATCCGCCAAACCGCACCACCGCGCCGCCGAATTTGCCCACCGTGCGGATCGGCACACCGGCGCGGCCTGCCGCGATCATCAGCGCCTCGGCCGCATCGAAATTGCACGCGATCAGATAGCGCGCCTGATCCTCGCCGAACAGGGCAGGGGTGTCACCATCATCGATCTGCACACCCACCCCCGCCGCCTCGGCCATCTCGAACGCGGCCAGCGCAAGGCCACCATCGGACAGATCGGTGCAGGCGCGGATCCATGCGTGATTGTCGCGGATGAAATCACCATTGCGGCGCTCGGCCTCCAGATCCACATGCGGCGCATCGCCTTCCTCCCGGTTGAACACCTCGGCCAGCAGGGCGGATTGCCCCAGATGGCCCTGCGTCTCGCCCACCAGAATGGCCAGATGCCCATCGCGCGCCTGTCCGGTGATCGCCTGATCCATATGCGCGATCAGACCCACGGCGCAGATTGTAGGCGTGGGCAGGATGCCCTGGCCGTCTGTTTCATTATACAGGCTGACATTGCCCGACACGATCGGCATATCCAGTGCCGCGACAGCCGCGCCGATGCCTTTGATCGCGCCCACGAATTGCCCCATGATCTGCGGCTTTTCGGGATTGCCGAAATTCAGGTTATCGGTTGTGGCCAGCGGTTTCGCCCCCACCGCGCACAGGTTGCGGAAGGTTTCGGCCACCGCCTGTTTGCCCCCCTCGAACGGGTTGGCAAAGACATAGCGTGGCGTCACATCCGAGGTGAAGGCCAGCAGTTTATCAGTGCCATGCACCCGGATGATACCCGCGCCAAGGCCCGGCGTGCGGACGGTATCGGCCATGACCTGACTGTCATATTGTTCATAGACCCACTGCTTGGCGGCGTAATTCGGGCTGGAAATCAACGCCTTCAGCCCGTCAATCGGATCAATCCCCGGCACATCGCCCAAAGGCTCTGCCGCAGGGGTTTCTTCCCATGGGCGGTCATATTCGGGTGCATTGCCCGACAGCGCCTTGAGCGGCAGATCAGCCATGCAGACATTATTATGCATGATAAGGAAACGATCTTCAGCGATTGTTTCGCCCACAATCGCAAAATCCAGATCCCATTTATCAAAGACCGCCTTGGCCTCGGCCTCTTTTTCGGGGCGCAGCACCATCAGCATGCGTTCTTGAGATTCCGACAGCATCATCTCATAGGCGGTCATGCCGGTTTCGCGGCAGGGGACTTTTTCGAGATCGAGACGCACGCCCAGATCGCCCTTGTCGCCCATCTCGACCGCCGAACAGGTCAGACCCGCCGCGCCCATATCCTGAATAGAGATGACAGCCCCGGTCTGCATCAGCTCCATACACGCCTCCATCAGGCGCTTTTCGGTGAACGGATCACCCACCTGCACGGTGGGGCGTTTGTCTTCGATCGTATCGTCAAACTCGGCGCTGGCCATGGTGGCACCGCCCACACCGTCGCGCCCTGTCTTGGCCCCCAGATAGACCACAGGCATGCCGACACCGGAGGCGGCGGAGTAAAAGATCTTATCCGCATCGGCCAGACCGGCCGCAAAGGCATTCACCAGACAGTTGCCATTATAGGCGGGATGAAACCGCACCTCGCCGCCCACGGTGGGCACGCCGAACGCATTGCCATAGCCGCCGATCCCCTCAACCACGCCATGCACAAGCTGGCGCGTCTTGGGATGGTCCACCGCCCCGAATGACAGCGCGTTCATCGCTGCGATGGGCCGTGCCCCCATGGTGAAGACATCGCGCAAAATACCACCCACGCCGGTCGCCGCACCTTGATAGGGTTCGATATAGGAGGGGTGGTTGTGGCTTTCCATTTTGAACACCACGGCCTGACCATCACCGATATCGACAACGCCCGCATTCTCGCCGGGGCCGCAGATCACTTGCGGGCCGGTGGTGGGCAGGGTGCGCAGCCATTTCTTGGAGGATTTGTAGGAACAATGCTCGTTCCACATGGCCGAGAAGATACCCAGCTCGGTGAATGTCGGTTCGCGTCCGATAATATCAAGGATGCGCTGGTATTCGTCAGGCTTGAGCCCGTGTGCTGCGATCAGTTCGGGCGTGATGGCCGGTTCTTGCGCCATGTTTTGCATGTGTCTTGTCCCCTTGGGCAGGTCTGCCCGCTCTCTTTACGACAAGGCGGCAGGCGGGGAAAGGGGGCGCTCGGGGCAGAAGTGTTGCGCAGGGGGGCAAAAAACATTCGCCGTGATGGTTGCGCGCCCTAAACTGTGCTGGGCCGGCGGCTCTGTCGGTTGATCACGGGCAGGAGCGATGGGATGACGATTGTAACAATTCTGGGCAGCGGGCCGAATGTTGTGGCGGCGGCTGATTGGCCAAAGACGACATTGGGACATGTGCTGGCAATCAACAATGCATGGCGCGTGCGCCCCGATTGGGATGCGTTGATCCATCCAGAAGATTTCCCGCAAGATCGCTGGCCAGCCGGCATTCGGCAAGGGCAGGATGTTGTGACGGCGCAAGACTATGTTCCGGCCAATAACGCCTATGGCGGTGTGGTCTATGCAGGCGGCACCATGGCCTTTACCGCCGCCTATTGGGCCTTGTGGCGGCACCGCCCGCGCGTGTTGGCGGTGATGGGCTGTGATATGGTGTATCCGGTCGCCGTGAATACGCATTTCTACGGCACCGGCACCGCCGATCCGTTGCGCCCCGATATCACGCTGCAAAGCCTTGAGGCGAAATCGGCGCGGATACAGCTATTGGCGGCGCGTCAGGGTTGCGCGGTGGTGAACCTGTCTGTTGATGCAAGCCGTCTTTTGTTTCCACGTGCCACGGTTGATTCCCTGCCCGCGCAGCGCCCGATAGACGTGGATGAGGGGGCGGTGCGCGCGGTGCTGGACGCGGAACAGTCTTTGGGTGCAAGGGTGCCATCGGGGCGCTACTGGTCCGAAGGATGCGCCGCCACGCCTGCGGATCTGGCAAGGATTGATGCGCTTTGGCTGGATGCCCATCAGCGCAGCCTTGCGGCAACCGCGATACGCAAAGACACGCGGCAGAAGCGCCGGGTCTGACAACCATCTATGCTGTAGCTGCTGGCCTTTGGGTTGATCTTTGCACCTATGGGTTGATCCCCGCATATCGGTGTTTCTGCGGTATCTGTGGGGCGCAAAAAAAAGGCCGAGCACTAAGCTCGGCCAAAGTCCAACAGGGAGGTATGAAGATGATGCGAACCTAATCAGCATCACCGTCAAATGCTGAATTAGGCATCCCTTTATGAACGATCAAGGCTAAATGCGCCGCATCACAGCATGCCCGATATGCGCAGGATGCATGGCTTGCACCGTTCACTCGTTAACTTCCTGATCTTTCTTTTGTTTGCGATAGGTCACGATCTCATCCTGCACAAAATCCCGGAACGCGGCGATGCGTTTGGATTGCCGCAATTCCTCGGGATAGGCCAGAAACACCGGCACTTCGACGGATTCGATGTCCGGCAGGATTCGCACAAGTTCGGGGAAATCATGGGTCAGGTAATCGGGCAGGACGCCGATCCCCAGATCATGCAGCACCGCTTGCAATACCCCGAAATAGTTATTGACCGTCAGGGTTGATTGAATGTCATGGGTCATCAGGAACTGCACCAGATTGGCCCCCGCGCCGACCTGTGCGGATTGCGGGTTCTGGCAGATCAACCGATGCGCCGAAATGTCTTCAACCCGTTGCGGGGCCGATTTCTTGGCCAGATAGGAGGAGGATGCGTAAAGCCGCATCCGGATATGCATCAGCCGCTTGCGGATCAGGTCGGCCTGACTTGGCTCTTTCATGCGGATGGCGACATCCGCCTCGCGCATCGGCAGGTCCAGCACGCGTTCCTCCAGCATCAGGTCGATCTTGAGGTCTGGATATTTCTCATAAAGCGCGGGCAGGCGCGGGGCCAGCCACAAGCTGCCGAACCCGGTGGTGGTGGTCACGCGCAATTCGCCGAACACTTCTTCTTCGCTGTCGCGGATGCGGGCGGCGGCGGTATCCAGCCGCTTGGCCATCGAACTGGTCGCCTCGAACAGCAATTCACCCTGTTCGGTCAGAATCAGGCCGCGGGCATGGCGATGGAACAGGGTGGTGTTCAGGCTTTCTTCCAATGCGCGGATCTGTCGGCTGACCGCCGATTGAGACAGATGTAACGTATCTCCCGCATGTGTGAGGCTGCCGGCATCGGCCACCGCGTGAAATATTCTGAGCTTGTCCCAATCCATTATCGCAACTTTCCGTCTATCCGCGTCGTCTGTGTGAAACAGGCGAAAACCCTAGACCTTTTAATACCTGTCTGCAGGTCTATACCCCAAAAGGCTGAATAAAAAATAGTTTGATAGGTCATATTTTATGACCTAATATCACGTTATAGTAAAAACAAGATCGTTCAGATGGGGAGATGCACGATGACAAGGCAGGATATAACGCTCAACGACCGGTTTGATCTGGAGAAATCCCCGGTTTTGCTGAACGGAACGCAGGCTCTTGTGCGTCTGATGCTGATCCAGAAGGCGCGTGATCATGCCGCAGGGCTGAATACGGCAGGCTTTGTGACAGGTTATCGCGGATCACCCTTGGGGGCGGTTGATTTGCAGATGAACCGCGCCGCCAAACAACTGGCTGCATCTGACATCACCTTTCAGGAAGGTTTGAACGAGGATCTGGCCGCAACAGCATTATGGGGCGCACAGCAGGCCGAATTGCGCGGCGAGGGGCGGTTCGATGGCGTTTTTGGCCTGTGGTATGGCAAGGGGCCGGGGGTTGACCGCTCCGGTGATGTGATGCGGCATGCGAATATGGCGGGCTCTTCGCGTCATGGGGGCGTGCTGATGGCGATGGGCGATGACCATACCGGCGAATCCTCGACCGTGCTGCACCAGTCCGAATGGGCGATGGTGGATGCCTATATGCCTGTGGTCAGCCCTGCAGGTGTGCAGGAAATTCTTGATTACGGCGTCTACGGCTATGCGATGTCGCGGTTTTCCGGCCTTTGGGTGGGCCTCAAGACGATGAAGGACACGGTCGAGGCCACAGCCGTGGTGGATGGCCGCCCCGACCGGATGCATCTGATCATGCCGGAGTATGACATGCCCGAGGGGGGGCTGAACATCCGCCTGATCGACACGCCCCATGCCCAAGAGGCGCGCATGATTGACCATAAGCGTTTCGCAGCCGAGGCGTTTTCCCATGCCAACAAGATGGATAAACGCATCTGGGGCAAGCCGGGGGCGAAGATCGGGTTTGTCGCGGCGGGCAAGAACTGGCTGGATCTGGTCCATGCGCTGGCGCTGCTGAATATCGATGCGGCCGAGGCCGAGCGTCTGGGCCTGAGCACTTACAAGATCGGGCAAACCTTTCCGCTGGATATGAAAGGCTTTCACGATTGGGCCGAAGGGCTGGACCTGATCGTGGTGGTCGAGGAAAAGCGCAAGCTGATCGAGGTGCAGATCAAGGAAGCCATCTTTGATGATCGCAAGGGTCGCCGTGTCTGGGGCTGGCACAAGGGCGGCGGGGCAGGGTCCATGCATGGCGAGGAGTTGTTCCCGACACGCGGCGCGCTGGACCCGATCATGATTGCCGAAAAGCTGGGCGCGATCCTGATCGACGAGGGGCGCAGCACCGATGGCATCAAGGCGGGCCTTTCCGCGCTGGCCGATGCGCGGCGTAATGACAACGCGCAGGAACTGGCCTCGCGTTTGCCCTATTTCTGCTCGGGCTGTCCGCATAATTCATCGACCAAAGTGCCCGAGGGCAGCCGCGCCTATGCCGGCATCGGGTGCCATTACATGGTGCAATGGATGGACCGCGACACAACCGGTTTCACCCATATGGGCGGCGAGGGGGCAAACTGGATCGGGGAGGCGAAATTTTCCACCCGCGACCACGTGTTCCAGAATTTGGGGGACGGCACCTATAACCATTCTGGCGTGCAGGCGATCCGTGCGGCGCTGGCGGCGAATGTGAACATTACCTATAAAATCCTGTTCAATGATGCGGTGGCCATGACGGGCGGTCAACCCAATGAGGGCGGGTTGACATCACAGCGGATCGTGGCGGAACTCAAGGCGATGGGCGTGCCGCATATCGCTGTGGTCTATGACGAGAAAGAAGATCTCGACCTGTCCGCCTTTCCCGCCGATGTCGATAAGCATGAGCGCGCAGAGCTGCCTGCCGTGCAAGAGAAATACCGCAATATCAAGGGTGTGTCGGCCATTGTTTATGTGCAGACCTGTGCCGCGGAAAAGCGCCGCCGCCGCAAGCGGGGCACATTCCCTGATCCCGACAAGCGCGTGTTCATCAACACGGATGTCTGTGAGGGCTGCGGCGATTGCGGGGTGCAGTCCAACTGCGTGTCCATCGTGCCGGTGGAAACCGAACTGGGCCGCAAGCGCGCGATTGACCAGTCAAGCTGCAACAAGGATTTCAGCTGCCTCAAGGGGTTTTGCCCGTCATTCGTGACGCTGGAAGGCGCCAAGCCCAAGAAAGCCGCCACCGCATCTGTGGACCTGCCCGATATGCCCACACCCGACCTGCCCGCGATCAACGGCACCTTCAACGTGGTGATCACCGGCGTTGGCGGCACCGGTGTTGTGACCATCGGCGCGGTGCTGGCGCAGGCGGCGCAGATCGATGGCAAGGGCGCTGGCATGATGGAAATGGCGGGGCTGGCGCAAAAGGGCGGTGCCGTGCATATCCATTGCCGTATCGCCAACCAGCCTGACGATATCAGCGCCGTGCGCGTGGCAACGGGCGAGGCGGACGCGCTGATCGGCGGTGATCTGGTGGTGTCGGCGGGGGCGAAAACCCTTGGTCTGACCAAGGCAGGCCGCACCGGCGCGGTGGTCAACAGCCACGAGATCATCACCGGCGATTTCACCCGCAACACCGAGTTTTCCTTGCCATCCGACCGTCTGGCGCTGGCGCTTGAGGCGCGGTTGCAGGACCGCGTGATGCTGTTTGATGCCTCTGAACTGGCGCGTGTGACGCTGGGGGATTCGATCTTTTCCAACATGATGCTGTTTGGTGCGGCGTGGCAGCGCGGGCTGGTGCCGCTCAGCCATGCGGCGCTGATGCAGGCGATCACGCTGAACGGGGCGGCTGTTGACAAGAACCAGCGCGCGTTCGAGCTGGGCCGCTGGGCGGCGCTGCATCCTGATCAGGCGGCCAAGATGCTGCAACCCAAGGTGATCGCATTGCCCAAAACGCCGGAAGAAAGAATCGCCTTCCGCGCCGATCATCTGGTGGCCTATCAGGGCAAGCGGCTGGCGAAACGCTATCGCAAGCTGGTCGATCCTATCAGCGATCCGCGCCTGAAAGAGGCGGTGGCCAAGGGCTATCACAAGCTGCTGGCCTATAAGGATGAATATGAGGTGGCGCGGCTCTTGCTGACCTCGCAGGAAAAGGCCGCGGCGCAGTTTGACGGTGATTTCAGGATGACCTTCCATCTGGCCCCGCCGATCATTTCAAAAACCGGGCCTGACGGGCGCCCTGTCAAGCGCACATTCGGGCCGTGGATGTCCAAACCGTTGCGCCTCTTGACGGGGCTGCGGTTTTTGCGCGGCACAGTGCTGGATATTTTCGGGCGCACCGCCGAGCGCCGGATGGAGCGGGCGCTGATCAAACAATACGAGGCCGATATGGCCGATCTGCTGCCCAAGGTCACGCCCGCGACGCTGGATGTGGCTGTGGCGCTGGCGGAATTGCCATTGTCGATCAAAGGGTTCGGCCCGGTCAAAGAAGCGGCGGAAGCCAAGGCCGCGAAACGGCGCGAGGAATTGCTGGCCGCGTTCCGCGATGGTGGCAAGGGGCTGGCGCAAGCGGCTGAATGAGCAGGGCGGCCCGGCACCTTTGCAGGAACGCGCGAAGGTTGCCGCGCAGCGTCGGGCCGCGGGGCGGCGATGCTACGCCGATGACTTGGTGATTTATGCCAGCCAAATCCGTGTGACCGCGACACCTGCGCCTGCATTTGCCAAATCGCCGTGCCGGGGGGCGGCCCGGCGATGCGCGGCGGCGCGATGCACCTTGACTCCGCGCGGGTGAAATTTCGCAGCGCAGGCCGTTTACACAAGCGTCACAGTCATATGCGATAGACCGCGCCAGACCCATCTGGCCGGAGCCGCCCTGCATGACCACCCATAGCAGTATCGCCCGCGATATCAGTTACGCCCATTCCGCCAGCAGCAAAGGCGGGCGGGCGCTGATCCGCATGATGGAGAACGCCACGGGCCGGATCAGTCTGATCCGCCGCGCGGCGGGCTACGAGCAAGACCTCGCGCGGGGGCGCGATTTCTTGCAGGTCATGGTGGAACGCTACGGGCTGAGCCTTGATATCGTGCGCGGCGCGCTTGATCTGATCCCGCGCGAAGGTCTGCTGATCCTGATTGCAAACCACCCTTATGGCATTCTTGACGGTCTGATGTTGGGCCATATCCTGTCGCGGGCACGCGGGGATGTCCGCATCTTGGCGCGTCACGTGTTTTGCAAGGCCCCCGATCTGGCCCGCGCCATCCTGCCGATCTATTTTGATGGCCATACCAGCCGGATGTTCCAGATCGCCAGCCATCTGCATTATACCCTGCGCATGGGGCTGTTGATCAAGGAATTCGCCAAACGGGTGGATAAGCCGGTGCGCGTGGCAGTGGGCCAGCCGATCCCCGCAAGGCAGATCGCGGCGCAGGCGGGCGATGGCAAAGCAATGATGGATTTCCTGCGCAAAGCCACGTATGACCTGTCTGCGACACCACATCGATCCTGTGAATACGGGGTCGAGTTTGAGCAGAAACACCGGGCGTGATGCACCACGCCCCGACAGGGCGCGCAGCGGCAGACGATGGCAGTAGGGATATTTGACAGTGGCCTTGGCGGCTTGACCGTTCTGGATGCGGTAACAAAGCGCCTGCCTGATGTTCATTTTGTCTATTATGGCGATAATGCCCATGCGCCCTACGGGGTGCGCGATGCGGATGATGTCTATGCGCTGACGAAACGGGCGGTGGAATATCTGTGGCTGCATGGCTGTGATCTGGTGATCCTTGCCTGCAATACCGCCAGTGCCGCAGCCCTGCGCCGGATGCAGGAGGCGGGCGTGCCGCCGGGCAAGCGCGTGCTGGGCGTGTTCGTGCCGCTGATCGAGGCGCTGACCGAACGGCAATGGGGCGATAACTCGCCGCCGCGTGAAGTGGCCGTAAAGCATGTGGCGCTGTTTGCCACACCGGCCACTGTCGCCAGCCGCGCATTCCAGCGCGAACTGGCCTTTCGGGCCATCGGTGTCGATGTCGAGGCGCAGGCCTGCGGCGGTGTGGTCGATGCGATCGAAGAGGGGGACATGATCCTTGCCGAGGCGTTGGTGCGCAGCCATGTGGACGCGCTCAAGCGCAAGATGCCACAGCCTGAGGCGGCGATCCTGGGCTGCACGCATTATCCGCTGATGCAGCAAGTGTTTCAGGATGCGCTGGGACCACAGGTGCAGGTCTATAGTCAGGCCAATCTGGTCGCCGAAAGCCTTGCCGATTATCTGGCGCGCCGCCCTGATATGCTGGGCAGCGGGGCGGAGCATGTGTTTCTGACCACAGGGGATGCGCGCCGCGTGTCTGACCGCGCAACGCAGTTTTTGCGACGACAGATCACATTTCAGACCGCTGGTTGATCCCAATCAAAGTTTCGGCTCTGTTCCAGGGCCAAGATCACATCTGCGGTTGGTCCCGGACCACCGCAAAGAAGGACAGATGACATGCCGCATAACATCGCGATTCTCGGGGCTTCGGGCTATACAGGGGCAGAGCTTGTGCGCCTGATTGCGACCCATCCCAATATGCGCATTGCCGCTTTGGGGGCGAATTCCAAGGCCGGGCAAAGCATGGCAGATGTGTTCCCGCATCTGCGCCATCTGGATCTGCCGCATCTGCAAACCATTGATCAGATTGATTTCTCTGATGTTGATCTATGTTTTTGCGCGCTGCCCCATGCCACCTCCCAAGAGGTGATCCGCGATTTGCCCAAGACCTTGAAGATCGTGGATCTGTCGGCAGATTTCCGGCTGCGCGATCCGGCGGAATACAAGCGCTGGTATGGCAATGATCATGCAGCGTTGGACTGTCAGGCCGAGGCGGTTTATGGCCTGACCGAGTTTTACCGCGCCGAGATCCGCGCCGCGCGATTGGTGGCGGGCACTGGCTGTAACGCGGCCACGGGCCAATATGCGCTGCGCCCCCTGATCGCGGAAGGGCTGATCGATCTGGACGAGATCATCCTTGATCTGAAATGCGCCGTGTCCGGGGCTGGCCGCTCCCTCAAGGAGAACCTGCTGCATGCAGAGCTGTCCGAGGGGTATCACGCCTATGCGGTGGGTGGCACGCATCGCCACCTTGGAGAGTTTGATCAGGAGTTTTCGGCCATCGCGGGCCGTCCGGTGCAGGTGCAGTTCACGCCGCATCTGATTCCGGCAAACCGCGGCATTCTGGCAACCGTCTATGTCAAGGGGGATGCCGCGCGCATCCATGAGGTGCTCAGCGCCACTTATGCGCAAGAGCCGTTCTTGCAGGTCTTGCCCTTTGGCCAGCATCCCAGCACGCGGCATATTCGCGGGTCGAATTTCTGCCATATCGGGGTGGTCGCCGACCGCCGCGAAGGCCGCGCGATTGTGATCGCGGCCCTGGATAATTTGACAAAAGGTAGCAGCGGACAGGCGTTACAAAATGCTAATCTGATGCTAGGTGAAGATGAAACGACGGGGCTGATGCTGGCCCCTTGCTTCCCGTAACGCGGGATAAAGGAGAACGCGCATGGCGATGGGTGGATTGAAAAAGAAGCGGCGGATTCAGGTCGTCGCCCTGGCGGCTGTGGCCTTGATGATCTCGACCGCGTTGATCGGCTATGCGATGCGGGACGGGATCAACTTTTTCCGCGCCCCCAGCGAAATCATCGCCGAACCGCCCGGCCCCAATGAGGTGTTCCGCATCGGCGGTCTGGTGGTTGAGGGCAGCATCGTGCGCGGTGAAAGCGAACAGATCCGCTTTAGCGTGACAGATGGCGGCGCGACGGTGCCGGTGGTCTATACCGGCGTTCTGCCTGACCTGTTCAGTGAGAATGAGGGCATGGTAGGCACCGGGCGCTATATTGACGGTGTGTTTGTCGCCTCTGAAATTCTTGCCAAACATGATGAGACCTATATGCCCGCCGAAGTGATCGACGCATTGAAAAAGCAAGGTATCTACCAAGAGCCGAATGGCGCTGGCGGCACCTGAGCGC
>JBLRWJ010000029.1:0-7675 GCA_047921315.1 Rhodobacterales bacterium
ATGATCACCTTCGGCGCGCTTTACTTCCTTGTGCCGAAACTGTGGAACCGTGAGCGTCTTTATTCGCTCAGCCTTGTGTCGTGGCACTTCTGGCTCGCGACGATCGGGATCATCCTTTATGCCGCCGCCATGTGGGTGACAGGCATCATGGAAGGCCTGATGTGGCGCGAAGTGGATGCAAACGGTTTCCTCGTGAACAGCTTTGCCGATACTGTTGCCGCGAAGTTCCCGATGTATGTGGTGCGCGGTCTGGGTGGGGTTCTGTTCCTCGCTGGTGCTGTGATCATGTGCTACAACCTCTGGATGACTGTGAAAAGTTCGCCGGCCGTCAAGGCCACGAACTCCGCAGTCCCGGCTGAATAAGGAGGGCCGGAGCAATGGCAATTCTCGACAAACATGCGGTTCTGGAAAAGAACGTAACGCTGCTGGCCATCTTCGCCTTTTTGGTGGTCTCGGTTGGGGGGATCGTGCAGATCGCCCCGCTGTTCTGGCTGGAAAACACCATCGAGGATGTAGAGGGCGTGCGCCCCTACTCCCCTTTGGAATTGACCGGGCGTGATATCTATATCCGCGAAGGCTGCTATGTCTGCCACAGTCAGATGATCCGCCCGATGCGCGACGAGGTGGAGCGTTACGGCCACTATTCGCTGGCGGCAGAAAGCAAGTATGACCACCCGTTCCAGTGGGGGTCCAAACGCACCGGGCCGGATCTGGCGCGTGTGGGCGGGCGTTATTCGGATGACTGGCACGTGGACCATCTGCGTGACCCGCAATCCGTGGTGCCGGAATCGGTGATGCCGAAATACGGCTTTCTCGAAAACCGGATGATTGATGGCCGCTACATCGAAGACCTGTTGAAAACCCATCGCATGGTCGGCGTGCCCTACACCGATGAGATGATCGCGAATGCCCGTGCCGATTTTGCGGTGCAGGTCGATCCTGACGGGGATTGGGACGGTCTGGTAGAGCGTTACCCCGGTGCACAGGTGCGTAACTTTGACGGTCAGCCCGGTATCTCCGAAGCCGATGCGCTGATCGCCTATCTTCAGATGTTGGGCACGTTGGTTGATTTCTCGACCTTCACACCTGACGCAAGCCGATAAGGGGGCCGATGATGGAAACCTATACGCTTTTGCGCGAATTCGCCGATAGCTGGATGCTGCTTGCCCTGTTCTTGTTCTTCGTCGGGATGGTCTTTTTTGTGATGCGTCCGGGAAGCACCAAGACATATCAGGATGTCGCCAATATCCCGTTCCGCCATGAGGACAAACCCGCTGCCGCAGATGAGAAAAAATCTGCACGCGCCGTCGGTAACCGATCCGGCGGATCTTCGGCGGTGACTAACAAGGAGCAACAGTGATGCCCGATAAAGAAGATCGCGTTCCCGACAACAAAGTCGCACCGCCGGAACGTCAATATCCTGAAACCAAGGCCGAGATGAAGCAGCAACCGGCGGGCGCAGAGCCGCCAACAACAGGCCATGTCTGGGACGGGATCGAGGAATACGACAACCCGATGCCGCGGTGGTGGCTGTGGACCTTCTACGCCACGATTGTCTGGGCGATTCTCTATACCATCGCCTATCCGGCGTGGCCGGGGATCAAAGCGGCCACGCCCGGCCTGTTGGGCTGGTCCACCCGCGCCAATGTGCAGGCAGAGATCGAGGCGGCCGAGGCGGCAAATTCCGATATCAACGCCCGTTTGGTTGCGGCTGAACTGACCGAGATTGCCGATGATCCTGAACTGCGCATCTATGCAACCTCGGCCGGGGCTGCGGTGTACCGGACATGGTGCGCACAGTGCCACGGGTCAGGTGCGGCTGGTGTTGCGGCGGCGGGCTATCCCAACCTGCTGGATGATGACTGGCTGTGGGGCGGCGATATCGAGGCGATCCACACAACGATCGCCCACGGTATCCGCAACGAGGAAGACCCCGATGCCCGTTGGTCCCAGATGCCCGCTTTTGGCGATATTCTGGAACGCGATGAGATCCATCAGGTCGTCAATTATGTGATGTCACTGTCGGGCACACCGCAAGATCCATCCGCCGTGGCCGCGGGCGAGGAGGTGTATCTGAACAACTGCGCCTCTTGCCATATGGATGACGGCAGCGGTGATCGCTTTCAGGGCGCGCCCAACCTTGCCGATGCGATCTGGCTCTATGGTGGCAGCTATGAAACCTTGACCGATACCGTGGTGTATTCCCGCTTTGGTGTGATGCCGCCATGGTCCAACCGTCTGTCCGAGGCTGAAATCCGGGCTGTTGCCACCTATGTGCACCAGCTTGGCGGTGGTGAGTAACGCCCGCCCTTTGATGTAGGAGATACCCATCGGCGCCACGAACGCCGATGGGTCGGTGCCGGACCTTCCGTCCTGTTCGCGCGTTTCCTGGAGGGCCGGCACCATCTGAACCAAAAAACGGTCCGTCGCGCAACGCTGGCGGACCGTTTTTATACCAAGGCTGTCCGCTTGTATTTGCCGCGCTGTTGGCTGACCTTGCGGAATAGATGCCTCACAGATGCAGAATTTGATGCAGGTCAATGCCGCATCGGCTGATCCCTGTGACAACACATCTATCAGAAGCCGTATAGATGACGGAGCTATTCAACCGTGTCCCAGACCGAACCAGAAGCCCCCCCCAGCCTGTATGCCGCCCGCGAGCCGATCTTTCCGCGCCGCGTATCGGGCAAGTTCCGGAACCTTAAATGGGTGATCATGGCGGTGACACTGGGGATCTATTATCTCACTCCATGGATACGCTGGGACCGTGGCCCGAACCTGCCGGATCAGGCGGTATTGCTGGATCTTGCGAACCGGCGTTTTTTCTTTTTCTGGATCGAGATCTGGCCGCATGAATTCTATTTCATCGCGGGCCTTCTGGTGATGGCCGGACTTGGCCTGTTTTTGTTCACATCCGCGCTGGGGCGCGTCTGGTGCGGCTATGCCTGCCCGCAAACAGTCTGGACAGACCTGTTCATTCTGGTGGAACGCTGGATCGAGGGGGACCGCAACGCCCGCCTGCGCCTGCATCGTCAGACAAAATGGGATTTGCGCAAGGCCCGCCTGCGCCTGACCAAATGGGTCAGCTGGTTCCTGATCGGTCTGGCCACGGGCGGGGCGTGGGTGTTCTACTTTACCGACGCGCCGACACTGGCCCGTGATCTGGTCACGCTGAACGCCCATCCCATCGCCTATACGACTATGCTGATCCTGACGATGACCACCTTTGTCTTTGGCGGTTTTGCGCGCGAACAGATCTGCATCTATGCCTGCCCATGGCCGCGCATTCAGGCCGCAATGCTGGATGAGGACAGCCTGACCGTTGGCTATCGTCACTGGCGAGGAGAGCCGCGCGGCAAGCATCGCAAAAGCGAAGGCGCCGAAAATCTGGGTGATTGCATTGACTGTATGGCCTGCGTCAACGTGTGCCCGATGGGGATCGACATCCGCGATGGCGAACAGATGGAATGCATCACCTGCGCGCTTTGCATCGATGCCTGCGATGATGTGATGGACCGGATCGGCAAGCCGCGCGGGCTGATCGATTACATGGCCTTGACCGATGAGGCGGCAGAACGCTCTGGCAAGCCGGCTATTCCGGTTTGGAAACATGTGCTGCGGCCGCGCACTGTGCTTTATACCGCGCTGTGGTCTTTGGTGGGGGTCGGCCTTGTGATCGCGCTGTTCATCCGCTCGGATATTGAAATGACGGTTGCTCCGGTGCGTAATCCGACCTTTGTAACCCTCTCGGACGGGTCGATCCGGAACACCTATGACTTGCGTTTGCTGAACAAACAGGGTGAAGATCGTCCCTTCATGGTCACCGTGGTCGGGGCGGGCGCTCTGCAGGTTGATCTGGAAGCCGTCGATGGCAATACCGTGATGGTCCCTGCCGATACCACCTTCCTGCAAAGGCTCTATGTGGTGGCACCAGCAGGTAGTGCGACAGCCGCAAGCGAACGGGTAGACATTCGTATCTGGGTTGAGGACATGACCAATGGCGAACGCGTCTACAAAGACACAATCTTTAACGGGAGTGCGCATTGATGGCACAAAAGCAGCTTACCGGACGCCACGTCCTGATGATCTTTTGCGGGGCCTTCGGGACCATCATCACCGTCAACCTGTTCCTTGCCTATTCCGCCGTCAGCACATTTCCGGGGCTTGAGGTCAAAAACTCCTATATTGCCAGCCAGCAATTTGACGAACGCAAAGCCGCACAAGAGGCCTTGGGCTGGACCGTGCGGGCAGATGCTGCCGCGGGCCAGGTGACGCTGAGCATTACCGATGATGCCGGACAGCCCGTGCGCGTGGGGGCGCTGAATGCAGTGGTCGGGCGCGCAACCCATGTGGCCGATGACCTCCACCCCGAATTCGTGTTTGACGGCGCGTCCTATGTGGCCCCGATTGATCTGGATACGGGCAACTGGAACATCCGCATGACAGCACTGGCAGAGGATGGCACCCAGTTCGCACAACGTGTTATCCTGCATGTCACGCGCTGATCCCGGACAAAGGCCACGGCTATGACTGCTGCAATGCGTCCCTCGATTTCGGCCTGTCCCGCCTGCGTTGCCGCCCCCGCTGCGCAGGCGCTGGCCGAACAGGCGCTGCATAAAGATGCCCATATCGCGCTATCCTTGCCC
The DNA here is from genome assembly GCA_047921315.1 of Rhodobacterales bacterium. Lineage (GTDB taxonomy): Bacteria > Pseudomonadota > Alphaproteobacteria > Rhodobacterales > Rhodobacteraceae > Seohaeicola. Next base: position 4,647 of record JBLRWJ010000029.1, read on the forward strand.
ACGATCCATTGCTCGGCCTGTATTTCGACAGTGGAAAAGGCGCTGGCAGGCGCCCCCGGTGTAAAATCAGCCCGCGTCAATCTGACACTGAAACGTGCCACCATAGACGCGGATTACGGGGTAGAGGCTGACCAATTGGTCAAAGTGTTGGAAAACGCGGGCTTTGAAGCGCATGAGCTGGATGCAGGGCAGCTGTCCGCCACCCAGAATGACCGGGTCGGGCGCGACCTTTTGATGCGCATGGCGGTGTCCGGCTTTGCCATGATGAATGTCATGCTGCTGTCTGTCGCCGTCTGGTCCGGGGCCACTGATGCGACGCGCGATCTGTTCCACTGGATATCAGCGGCCATTGCGCTGCCGACACTCGCCTTTTCTGGTCTGCCATTTTACAAAAGCGCATGGTCCGCCCTGCGCGTGGGGCGCTCCAATATGGATGTCCCTATCGTGACCGCGCTGGTTCTGGCCGTGGTCGCCTCGCTTTGGGAAACCGCGCTGTCGGGCCATCACGCCTATTTCGATGCTGCGGTGGCCTTGGTCTTTTTCCTGCTGACCGGGCGCTATCTGGATCACCGCACCCGCGCCATTGCGCGATCCGCGGCGCAGGAACTGTCCGCGCTGGAGGTGCCGCGCGCAACAGCCCTGCGTGACGGGGCCGAGGTGCAGCTTCCCGTGGCGCAATTGCGCATCGGTGATCTGGTTCTGGTGCGGCCCGGCGGGCGGATGCCCGTTGACGGGGTGATCGTTGATGGCCAGTCCGAGATCGACAGATCCCTTCTGACAGGCGAAACGCTGCCCGTGTTCGCGCAGGCTGGCCGTGCTGTTTCAGCGGGGGAGGTCAATCTGACCGGTCCCCTGACGGTGCGCGCCTCTGCGGTGGGGCGCGACACATCGTTGCACCGGATGGCGGATCTGGTTGCCATCGCTGAAAGCGGGCGCTCGCGCTACACCTCGCTCGCGGATCGCACGGCCAAGCTCTATACACCCGGTGTTCTTTTGCTCTCCGCGCTCAGTTTTGTCGGCTGGTTCCTCTATACATCTGATATGCGCACATCGCTGAACATCGCCGCCGCTGTGCTGATCATCACATGCCCTTGCGCGCTGGGCCTTGCCGTGCCCGCTGTCACCACGGCGGCATCGGGGCGGTTGTTCCGGCGCGGGATGCTGATCAAGGACGCCACCGCGCTGGAGCGTCTGGCCGCAGTCGATACGGTTGTGTTTGACAAGACCGGCACCCTGACAGCCGGAACACCGGAACTGATCAATCTGGCCGATCATGACCGCGATGATCTACGCATCGCGCTGGCCCTGGCCCAGGGATCGTCGCATCCGCTGTCCATATCATTGACCGCCGCCGCCCGGAACGCCGGGATAACCCCTGCCGCGGTGTCGGATCTGGTCGAAGTGCCGGGCTATGGCACGCAAGGTCTGGTCCAGGGGCAGCCTGTCCGGCTGGGGCGTGCGGCATGGGTGGGCGCAACGCCGGGGGTGGAGACGGCGGCATGGCTTGCGATCGGTGATGCAGCGCCGCGTGCTTTTGTGTTTTCAGACAGGTTGCGCCCCGGCGCCGATGCGGCGGTAAAGCAGCTGATGGGCCGCGGTGTGCGCGTTTTGCTGATGTCGGGTGACAACGCGCCCGTTGTCGCGGCATTGGCCAGACGGCTGGGCATCACCGAATGGCAGGCCGAGGCATTGCCAGCAGAGAAAGCAGCCCGCATCACCAGCCTTCAGGCCGAGGGGCGGCGTGTTCTGATGGTGGGGGATGGTTTGAACGATACCGCTGCCCTGACGGCTGCGGATGTATCCATCTCGCCGGCCTCTGCGCTGGATGCCGCACGGGTTGCATCCGATATCGTGCTTTTGGGCAGTGATCTGACGCCGATCGCCGATGCCCTGATCACCGCGCAATCCGCCGTGCAGCGGATCCGCGAAAACTTCAGAATCGCCACCGTCTACAACGTGATCGCTGTGCCCATCGCCGTGGCCGGGTTTGCCACACCGCTTGTCGCGGCCCTTGCGATGTCCAGTTCCTCGATCGTCGTGGCGCTCAACGCATTGAGGCTCAGGTAAGTCGATGGAAGTTTTAGCCTATCTGATTCCGATTTCGCTCTTGCTGGGGGGCGTGGGGCTTTTCGCCTTCATCTACACAGTGCGCAGCAATCAATATGATGACCCGGAGGGGGACGCGCGCCGCATCCTGAACGATGACTGGGATGACCACCCCAAACCCTGACCACTGCTTGCCAGCAACTTGACAAGCCGCTGACAAGGCGCGGTGCGGCGCCTTTTTCGGTTTCTTCTTGCTTCAAATATCCAATGACCGGCCCGCCACATGCCGCCACGCCGGACGGGGCGGGCAGACCACCCCGTTCCGCGCGCTCCGAGGGGGATCTGCCCGAGCAGGGTCAGCTAGGTGCAATCATAAAGCATTGCACCTGACGCACCTGCAGGCGGCGGCAGGCAAGATCGGCGGTTTCGCGTGTCATACCCATGAAATTCGCATCAAAGCCACCATTGCCCGGAACAACTTTGCGCAGCGTGCCATCCAGCGTGTTGATCTCGGTCAAAGCCGTTTGCAGCAACACTTTTTCGGCGGCATGGCGGCTGCCATAGCGGCCCACATTGATGCCCCAATGCCTGCCGCTTGACGTGCTCAGCCGTGTAACGACATCCGGCTCTGTATTGGCAGCCACAGGCGGGCTTGCGGCTGCTACGGCCGCATCGGCTGGCAGGCTGGCCAGTATGACCAGGCTTGCAGGCCGCGCGCGCGGTTTGATCGATGCGCGTGGCGCAACGGCGCTGGCCACTTCGATGGCGGCAGATGTTTGCGTTCCGGTGGCAAGGTCCGGTGCCTCTGCCACAGTCTGCGCAACAGTTTCGGCCAGCGCCTCTACCGCCGCAAGATCGGCACTATCCGCCACAGCAAAAGGTAGCGCCTCGGCCATCTGCGCGGCGGGAACTGCATCTGCGGCATCCCCCGGGCGTTGCGGTATAATGGCGGGTGGGTTGACGGCTGCAACCACAGGCGCGGG
>JBLRWJ010000029.1:7775-25609 GCA_047921315.1 Rhodobacterales bacterium
CCGGGCGTTGCGGTATAATGGCGGGTGGGTTGACGGCTGCAACCACAGGCGCGGGCGGTGGTGCGGGTGGCGGCGCGGCGGCGGCTTGCGCCACCGCAGTTTGGGCCGCAACCTCTGTCAATGCTTGGGTAATATCGTCTTGCAAGGCCACAAGAACCGGTGCGGGTGCGCCAGAGCCGGGGCGCGCCACAGGCCGCAAGCTTGACGTGACAGCCGTGACAAGGCGGATCGTCTTGCCAGCGGCGGGTCTGCCCGTTGATCCGGCTGAGGCGACTTGCGTCTCCACATCCCCCGCACCCGGGCCACGGCCGGGCACCGCTTCAGGCTTGACGGGTTTGCGCAGCGCAACACGCGCCGGGGCCTTTTGAAAGCCCAGATCCAGCAATTCGGCCACACGCTGGTTGCGTGTCGCGGTGGAACGGCCACCGAAAACCGTGGCGATGATACGTGTGCCGCCCCGTTCTGCCGATGCAACAAGGTTAAAGCCCGCCGCGCGCGTATATCCGGTCTTGATCCCGTCTGCCCCACGATAGGAGGCCAGCAGGCGGCTGTTTGTGTTGTTCACATGCGCAATGCCTGCATCGGTCGACCGACGCGAGAACAGGTTATAATATTCGGGGAAGTCATACAGCATGTGACGGCCCAGAATTGTCATGTCCCGCGCCGTGGACATATGCCCTTCCCGGGTAAGGCCATGCATGTTTTTGAAATGTGTGCGCGTCATGCCCATGGCGGCGGCTGTTCTGTTCATGCGCCGGGCATAGGCGGCCTCTGATCCTTCAATGGCAGCGCCGATGGCATGGGCGGCGTCATTGCCTGATCTGACAGCGGCGGCACGGATCAGATAGCGCAGTTTGATTTTCTGGCCCGCACGCAGGCCCAGCCTGCTGGGCGGTTCGGCAGCGGCTTCGCGCGTGACGGTCACTTCGGTATCAAGGGTGATTTCGCCCCGCTCAATCGCCTGAAAGGCCACATAAAGCGTCATCATTTTGGTCAGTGAGGCGGGGTGCAATCGCGTATCCGCATTCTCGGCATGCAGAACCTCGCCGTTTCTGGCGTCCATCACCATGGCGGCATAGGGGGCTGCTCTCACGCTCAGCGGAAGAACAACGATCAACCAGATTGCCGTGAATAATAATAGCCCTAGCCGGGCCGGCTGCCTGTGCCGCACCTTCATTGTCACTGCCTTCTGCCTCACGCCGCCGATATTTCGGTCGGTCATTTTTATTTTGTCCAAGCTATCACAGAAAAATTGTTGAATAAAGCACCGTTTTGAAAAGTGTTTCCCGGTAGGGTTGCGTCAGGGTTGGTGGAGACATCAACATCTGGTGGGTGGTGATAAGACCGCATCAATAGGTGTTCTGCCCCGGTGGTGTCCGTTGCGCTCGGCGCCAGATCAGGTGTCACGAAAATGTCAGGCATCGGCGCGTTTGGGGCCTTTGGGCATCATATTGCGCCCATTTTTCAGCCAATGCACCGCACCAGATCGGGTAGGGCGCCCAGATCGGGCAATGCGTGATACCTCTGTGCGCCTTCGGGGGCGCTTGCATGCTCGATCTCCCATTCCAGCCCATGGGGGACATGCACCCCCCAGCCGCCCGCCTCGACCACGGGCACCACGTCCGAGCGCATGGAATTGCCCACCATCATCGCCCGCGCGGCCCCGTCACCATGGCGCGCAAAAATCGCCTCATAGACCGCCACGGTCTTGGCCGAGACAATCTCGACCCCGTCGAACAGATCACCCAGACCGGATTGCGCCAGCTTACGCTCTTGATCCAGCAAATCGCCTTTGGTGATCAGCAACACCTTATGCGTGCCGGTCACGGCCTCTACCGCGTCACGCGCTTGCGGCAGCAATTCGATCGGATGGCGCAGCATCTCCTGCCCTGCGGCGATCAGTTCCGCGATGACACTGGCGGGCACATGTTGATCCGTGACCTCGATCGCGGTTTCGATCATCGACAATACAAACCCCTTGATGCCGAAACCATATTGCCCAAGGTTGCGGCGTTCCGCCGCGAGCAGACGCTGCATCAAGTGATCGGGTTCGGCATGGTCGCGCAACAGATCGGCGAATCTTTCCTGTGTCAGGCGAAAAAACCGCTCGTTCTGCCACAGCGTATCATCGGCATCAAAACCGATTGTCGTCAGATTTTGCACGTCTCATCCCCCAGAGTCCGGCCCAGGCTCTTTTCTAAATGGTCATAGAGGTTATATAAGACCATCATAAGCATTCACGACAAACCAAAGTAGCGCCAGATGATCCAGCGGCCCATTATCATGTCTGACAAGAAAGAGGGCGACGGCGATGCCGCGGTCGTGCTGCAGACGCGGCCCAAGACCAAGCGTCCGCCACTTTACAAAGTGTTGTTGCTGAATGACGACTACACACCAATGGAATTTGTCGTGCATGTGCTGGAGCGGTTTTTTGGCCTGTCCCACGCGCAGGCCTTTGAAATCATGCTGACTGTGCACAAAAAAGGACTGGCAGTTGTGGGCGTGTTCAGCCATGAGATTGCAGAGACAAAGGTGACGCAGGTGATGGATTTTGCCCGGCGCCATCAGCATCCGCTGCAATGCACCATGGAAAAAGAATAACCCCATGTTTCCAGACCGCCTGTCGCTGGCCCTGTCGGACGGCGACCTGACCTTGCCCGCACAGGGCCGCATTGCCCTGTTTGCGCCACGCGCTGCCTTGGACGCATCGCTGTTGCCAGCGGACCGTGTGCAGGTGATTACCACGTTCAAACCGGACTTTGATGCCTTTGAGACCGCCGGATTTTCCTGTGCGCGTGCAGCCGAAGGGGCCTTTGCCATGGCGATCGTCTGTTTGCCGCGCAGCAAGGCACAGGGCCGCGCGCTGCTGGCGGCGGCCAGTGCCGTGGTTGATCCGGGGGGATTGGTCGTGGTCGATGGGCAAAAAACCGATGGTATCGAATCCATGCTACGCGATTTGCGGGCGCAGGACATCCGGCCCATGGTGCTGTCCAAGGCGCATGGCAAAATGCTGTGGTTCAACGTGGCAGCGATGCCTGCTGAATGGCACGCGCAGGGCCCGCGCCCGATCGAGGGCGGTTTTGTCACGGCCGAGGGTGTTTTCTCTGCCGATGCGATTGATCCTGCGTCAAAGTTGCTGGCAGATAGCCTGCCCGACAAGATCGGCGCGCATGTCGCTGATCTGGGGACCGGCTGGGGCTATCTTGCGGCGCGCATTCTGGCGCGTGACACGGTCCGCACACTGGATCTGGTTGAAGCGGATGATACCGCGCTCAGCTGTGCCAAGCTGAATGTTACAGATCCAAGGGCGCGGTTTCATTGGGCGGATGCAACCCAGTGGAAGCCGATGGCAGCCCTTGATACGGTGATCATGAACCCGCCTTTTCACAGCGGGCGCGCCGCTGACCCGGATATCGGGCGCGCCTTTATCGCCGCTGCTGCAGCAATGTTGACAGCGCAGGGGCGGTTGTGGATGGTTGCGAACCGGCATCTGCCCTATGAGGCGGCTTTGTCGGAGCTTTTCAAGGACGTGACCGAACTGACAGGCGACAACCGCTTCAAGATCCTGATGGCCGCACGCCCGTCTCGCCAGCGGCGCTGAGGTCGGCTCGCCTTTTCTGAACAACGGAGACCCAATATGTCTTTTTCCATCAGCGGAAAGACCGCCATCGTCACCGGAGGCGCCAATGGCATCGGTAATGCAATCGGGCGGCACTTTCTGGACAAAGGGGCCAATGTTGTCTTTGCCGATGTGGACGAAGACCGCCTGCGCAAGGAATTGGGGCCGAACGAGGATGGCAATACACATCGCTTTTTCGCGGGTGACCTGCGGGAGCGCCTGACGATTGCCAATCTGCTATCGGCCACGATCGATGCCTTTGACCGGGTTGATATTCTGGTGAACGGTGCGCGCCAGATCGTCACGACAGATGCGTTGGACCCGGAGGATACATCGGTCGAGACTTTGCTGGAGCAGAATTTGCTGACCTCTCTGCGGTTGTCGCAAATGGTGGCGCGGCGCATGATCAAGCAAGCCGAGGATCAACAGAGCGGCAGCCGCGGCACCATCGTCAATATCTCCTGCCTTGCGGCGCAACGCACGCATCCCGAGCTGCTGGCTTATTCCATTTCAACTGCCGCGCTGGATCAGATGACACGGTCACTGGCCCTTGCCCTTGCCCCCCACCGGATCAGGGTGAATGCGGTATCATTTGGGTCTGTGATGTCCGCCAGCCTGAAAGCGGCCATCAAGGAAGACCCCGATGTGCGCGACCAGATTATTGACCGCACGCCGCTGGGCCGTATCGCGCCGCCCTCGGAACTGGCCGAGGCGGTGCAATATCTGGTCTCGGATTGTTCAAGTTTCATGACCGGACAGATCATGACCGTGGACGGTGGGCGCGGCTTGCTTGATCCGGTCACGGTTTCGTCGCACTGAGTGGCAGCGGCGGCGTGATTGGGGCGCTGCCCCAAACCCCGGGATATTTGCAGCAAGAAGAAGCGCCGATTGCGGCACGCGGTATCTGGCGCTGTGATGAAGGGGCTGGTAGGTTTTTATCAGATCAAGCCCAACTGTGACAGGACCTGTTAATGACCCAGACCTCTGCCTCTTCCGCTGCGATGCAATCCGAAAAAGAAATCGCCGCCGCGTGGTTTCGCACCTTGCGCGATGACATCGTTGCCGCGTTCGAGGCGCTGGAGGACAGCCAGACCGAAGGCCCGACAGCCGGGCTGCCTGCGGGGCGTTTTGAGGTCACACAGACCAAGCGCGCCGCCGAGGACGGTTCAGATGCCGGTGGCGGATTGATGAGCGTGATGCGCGGTGGCCGGGTGTTTGAAAAGGTGGGCGTCAATATCTCGACCGTTTATGGCACGCTGGGGGCGCGTGCGCAAAAGGCGATGGCCGCGCGGGGCGTTCCGGGGATGGAGGAGGATCCGCGCTTTTGGGCTTCGGGGATCAGTCTTGTGGCCCATATGCAGAACCCGCATTGCCCTGCGGTGCATATGAACACGCGCATGTTCTGGACACCCGGCGCATGGTGGTTCGGGGGCGGGTCTGACCTCAATCCATGTCTTGAATATGCCGAGGATACCGCGCATTTCCACGCTGTTCAAAAGACCCATCTGGACCCGCATGGCACCGCGCATTACCCACGCCTGAAGGCATGGGCGGACGAGTATTTCTATGTGCCGCATCGCGGGCGTGCGCGCGGGGTTGGCGGTATCTTTCTGGATGACCACAACACCGGCGATTGGGCTGCGGATTTCCACCTTGTTCAGGATATTGGCCGCGCCTTTCTGCCAGCCTATCTGCCATTGGTGGAAAAGCGGCGCCCACAGCCCTGGACCGAGGCTGACAAGGATGTGCAACTGATCCACCGTGGTCTTTATGCGGAATATAACCTTGTCTATGATCGCGGCACCAAATTCGGTCTGGAAACCGGACATGACGCCAATGCCGTGCTGATGAGCCTGCCACCTTTGGCGAAATGGGTCTGAGGCGGATCTATTCCTGCTGGTCATAGAGGCCACAATATAGGAAAAACGCGCAGGCGAAGACCTGCGCGTTTTTCTTTTGTCAGACGAGGCGATGTCGATCAGGCGCCACGCACCGCATCAATCATCCGTGACACATTGTCAGGGTCGGCATCGGGTGTGATGCCATGGCCAAGGTTGAAGATATGCGGCCCGTTCTTCAGCGCCTGCACGATCCGCCGTGTTTCATCCACCAGCGCCTGACCGCCTGTCACCATATGGGATGACTTGAGGTTGCCCTGCACGCAGCCATCCGGCTGAACATGTTGCGCCACCCATTCCGCACTGACCGAATCATCGACAGCGACGCAATCAGCGCCCGTTGCCTTGGCGAAACCGATGTATTTATCACCACCCTCGCGGGGGAAGGCGATGACCGGGATACCCGGATGGCGCGCCTTCAAGGCCGCGATAATATCTTTCGCGGGTTCAAGCGCGTAAGTGTCGAAATCCGCCCCTTTGAGAGAGCCTGCCCAGCTATCAAACAGCTTGACCACTTCGGCCCCTGCCGCGATCTGTGCAGACAGGTATTCGATGGTGGCCGCTGTGATCCGCGCCATCAGCGCATCAAAGACGGCGCGATTCTCGGCCTTGAGGGCATGGGCTGGTCCCTGATCCTTGGTGCCCTGACCCGCGATCATATAGGTCGCAACCGTCCATGGCGCGCCCGCAAAGCCGATCAGCGTGGTCTGGTGCGGCAATTCGCGCGACAGGATTCGGACAGTCTCGTAGATCGGATTCAGCGTTTCATGGATCGCCTCGACCGGTTTGAGCGCGTCAACCTGCGCCTGCGTGGTGATCGTTGACAGGCGCGGGCCTTCGCCGGTGACAAACCACAGATCGGCCCCCAGCGCCTGTGGGACCAGCAGGATATCCGCAAACAGGATCGCCGCGTCAAAATCATAGCGGCGCAGCGGTTGCAACGTCACCTCGGCCGCCAGTTCGCTGTTATAGCATAGCGACAAAAAATCCCCCGCTTTCTCGCGTGTGGCCCGGTATTCCGGCAGATAACGCCCCGCCTGACGCATCATCCAGATGGGTGGCGTGTCCAGTGTTTCGCCTGCAAGCGCCCGCAAAATCGTTTTATTGGTCATAACTGTTCCCTTCGGTTGACAGTTTCGTCCCCTCTGGGCGCAAAGATGTCAAGCATCTGGTGCTTGTCAGCCCCGTCTGACATCACTAACAACTGTGTTATGACACTGACATGCCCCACCCCCGCCTCACCGCTGAAGATCGGCACCCGTGGTTCTCCGCTGGCTTTGGCGCAGGCGCATGAGACGCGTGCGCGCCTGATGTCCGCCTTCGATTTGCCCGAAACGGCGTTCGAGATTGTAGTGATCAAAGTGACCGGTGATGCCATTCAGGACCGTCCTTTGAAGGATATCGGCGGCAAGGGCCTGTTCACGCGTGAAATTGAAGATGCGCTGCTGGATGGCACCATCGATATGGCGGTGCATTCGATGAAAGATATGCCCGTGCTGCAACCGATGGGTCTGCTGCTGGATACCTATCTGCCGCGCGAGGATGTGCGCGATGCGTTCGTGGCCCCGGATGTGCAAAGCCTCAAGGATCTGCCGGCAGGCGCGCGCGTGGGGTCTTCCTCGTTGCGGCGGCGCGCGCAATTGCTGCACGCTTTTCCGCATCTCGAAGTTGTTGAATTTCGCGGCAACGTGCAGACGCGCTTGAAAAAACTGGCCGATGGTGTGGCCTCTGCGACCTTTCTGGCGCAGGCAGGTCTCAACCGTCTGGGGATGGCGCATGTCGCACGTGGCGCAATGTCACCCGATGATATGCTGCCCGCCGTGGCGCAGGGGGCCATCGGGATTGAGCGGCGGGCGGATGACATGAACACCGCAGAGATGCTGGAAGCGATCCATCACATCGCTACAGGCCAAAGACTGGCCGCCGAGCGCGCCTTCCTTGCCACATTGGACGGGTCTTGCGAAACGCCTATCGCCGGTCTGGCCGAGCTTGACGGCACCACCTTGCGCTTGCGGGGCGAAGTGTTGCGCCCCGACGGGTCTGAAAAGATCGCCGATGACCGCACCAGCACAATCGCGGACGCCCCCGATATGGCCCGCGACATGGCGCAGAGCTTGCTCGATCAGGCGGGACCGGGCTTTTTTGACTGGCGCTGATCCGCGCCAGCCATTTTTTCCCGGCCGCTTCTTCTTGCCCAAATATCCCCGCCGGAGGCGCATGGTTCAGTCTGGCAACACCTTGCCGGGATTGAGAATGCCCTTCGGGTCCAAGGCCGCCTTGATCGCGCGCATCGCGGCCAAGGCCACCTTGTTCTTGCGCCGCATCATCGAGGGTAATTTTGACGTGCCAATGCCATGTTCGGCAGAAAAGCTGCCACCCAACCCCAGCACCACATCCTCGACCGCCTCCATGATCGCATCATGTACGACCGGATCTTGTGACGTCGGCCAGACCGTGTAATGCACATTTCCATCCCCCAGATGAGAGACAATCAGTTCCTTTGCATCCGCATCCAGCGCGGTCAGCCTGTCATGGGCGCGCTCCAGAAAGACGGCCACCTTGTCCAGCGGGACAGCAATATCATTGTTCACCAGTGGTCGCCGCGTCATGGCGATTTCGGCGGCGGCTTCGCGGCGTTGCCACATCTCGGCGCGCTGCGCGTCTGACTGGGCGACAACGGCGTCCAGAACAGTGCCCTGTGCGAACATCTGCTCCAGCACCTCTTCCAGATAGGTTGAAACGGGCACGCGGCCATCTGGTCCGGGGGTGCAGTCTCGCGGTGCGGTTGCGCCGACCTCGACCAGAATATTGATATCATACCGGTCTTCGAAGGGTGGTTTCGCGGCGGGAAATTTTTCCAGATGCCCGTCAATATAGGCGCGCGGCATGAATTCAAAGGCCTCAACCCCGCCGCCTGTTGCCTCTTGCAGCTTGTTCAGCAGATCCAGTGCCATGTCCAGCGATGGGGCCGCCACCATCGCCGTGGCATAGGCGCGCGGCTTGGGGGCCAGCTTTAACACGGCTGCGGTGATGATACCCAGCGTCCCCTCGGCCCCGATCATCAGATGCCGCAGGTTATAGCCCGAGTTGTCCTTGTGCAGCTCGCTCATCAGATCCATGACCTCGCCGGTGGGCAGCACGACCTCCAGCCCAAGGCACAGATCGCGCGTGTTGCCATAGCGCAGCACGTTTGACCCTCCGGCATTGGTCGACAGGACACCGCCCAGCATCGCAGATCCGCGCGCCCCGAATGTCAACGGAAAGATCAACCCCTCGGCATCCGCTGCCGCATGCAGGTTGGATAGAATCACACCCGCCTCGACAATCGCGATTCGCGCATCGGTGCGCAGCTCGCGAATGCGGTTCATCCGGTCCAGTGACAGCATGATCGCGCCCTCTGCGCGGGTGCCACCCGCCAGCCCGGTATTGCCCGAAACGGGCACGATGGGGGTTGCGGTCTCATTGGCCAGCGTCAGGATCGCCGCAACCTCTGTTGTTGTTGCGGGGCGCAGGATGGCCTGCGGGGTCCATGTATAGGCTCCGGTCCAGTCCTGCGACCAGCGCGCCATATCGGGGCCAGTGACAACATAGGCTTTACCAACGATTGCCTCAAACCTGTCCAGCATCGTGTTTCCTTTCCATTCCGTCTGCGCGCGCCATGTGACTGACAACCGCCGGTGAAGGCAAGCCATCCCTATGCCCTTGCCTGTTTTCCATGCCGGTATCGGCTGACCGGCGGCGCAGGGTATAAGCGGCGGCCAGCGCCTGCGACATGTTGCCAATTGCCGACAGGGCACTGGACAGCGACACCGGAACACCTATGTCAGGCGTGGATCGAAAGACACTGATCCGCCGCTCAACATAACGGGACCGAAAGATGATCGGACTACTTCAGAAAAGCTATCCAGCCATTCTGCTGACCATGTTGCTGGCGGTCGCATCCCTGGTCCTGACCTATCCGGCACAAGCGCGCGGGCCGTTCACCTTTGAATCGATTGATGGTGGCACTCTGGCGCTGGAGGATTGGGCAGGCCGGCCGGTTCTGGTCGTCAACACAGCATCACGCTGTGCCTTCACCCGCCAATATGACGAATTGCAGGCGCTTTATGACCGTTACCGTGATCAGGGGCTGATCGTGCTGGCGGTGCCGTCCAATGATTTCCGGCAGGAACTGGCCACAAATGCCGAAGTGGCCGCGTTTTGCGAGATGAATTTTGGACTTGATCTGCCGATGACAACCATCACGGCGGTCAAAGGGGCAGCAGCGCATCCGTTTTACAGATGGCTCGCCAAGGCGGAAGGGTTCACACCGCGCTGGAATTTCAACAAGGTGCTGATCGCACCGGATGGAACGGTGGCAGGAACCTTCGGGTCGCCCGTAAACCCGCTATCCGGCCAGATCACGTCACGGATCGAATCGATGCTGACAAAAGGCTGATGCGGATGCTCTCTCTGGCTATGCAGCGGACATAATGCAGGCGGACAGAACCGGCCCTCTCTTTATCGGGTCGGAAATCTATCGCGGCTCCAGCTATGGTGATTGGCACCCGCTGCGCGTGCCGCGTGTGTCAACCGTGATGGACTTGTCGCGCGCGCTTGGCTGGCTGGATCGCGATTGCTATGTCACCAGCCCGCGCGCCAAACCCGCCGCCCTGTCGCTCTGGCATGATCCTGCCTATATCGCCGCCTTGCAAAAGGCTGAATCCGATGGGCAGGTCAGCGATGCGGTGCAGGCGCGGCACAATATCGGCACCCATGCAAACCCCGTCTTTGCCGAGGTGTTTCGCCGCCCCGCCACATCGGCAGGTGGCGCGCTGCTTGCCGGAGAGTTGCTGGCAAAGCCCGGCGTGATCTATGCCCCGGCAGGCGGCACGCATCACGGCATGCCGGATCATGCCAACGGCTTTTGCTATTTCAACGATCCGGTGCTGGCCATCCTGTCGCTGCGCCGTCAGGGACTGTGCCGCATCGCCTATATCGATATCGACGCGCATCATTGTGACGGCGTTGATCACGCTTTCCGGGATGATCCCGATGTGCTGTTGATCTCGACCCATGAGGAAAACCGCTGGCCGCGCACAGGGGCGCTGGAGGATAGCGGGGTTGGCAATGTGTACAACCTGCCCTTGCCACGCGGATTGAATGATACCGAAATGGCCCTGATACGGGACAGGTTGATCCTGCCCGTGATCAGTGGCTTTGCCCCGGATGCGATCGTTTTGCAATGCGGCGCCGATGCGCTGGCCGATGATCCGCAATCGCGTCTGACCTTGTCAAACAACGCGTTATGGGATGTGGTAGCCGCCTTGCGCCAGCTGTCAGAACGCTATCTGGTCTTGGGGGGCGGCGGCTATAACCCTTGGTCTGTCGGCCGGGCATGGGCTGGCGTCTGGGCCACTTTGGCCGGTCACGAGATACCTGACCGCTTGCCAGAACCGGCAGAAAATGTGCTGCGCGCGCTGGTATGGCAAGGCCACCGTCATGGCCGCACCCCGCCGGACCACTGGTTCACAACCCTGCGCGATACCGCCCGCAACGGTCCGGTCCGGCCTGATGTGCAGGCGCGCCTTGATATCTTGACCGCGCGCTTTGCGGCCTGAACGCCAGGCCAAGTCATCGCAACGCCCTGCGTCTTCTTGCAAAAAATATCCCCGCCGGAGGCTCCGACACCGCCACAGGCACACCCTACAGGCTTACAACCCCCCGATCGTCTTGATCAGGGCCACCACATCTTCCAGCCCCTCGTTCTTGCGCAGCGCCGTGAACACAAAGGGCCGCTCGTTGCGCATCCGTGCGGCATCGCGCGCCATCACGTCAAGCGAGGCTCCTACATAAGGGGCAAGGTCTGTCTTGTTGATCACCAGAATATCCGACCGCGTGATTGCAGGCCCGCCCTTGCGCGGGATTTCCTCACCTGCGGCCACGTCGATCACATAGATCGTCAGATCGGCCAGTTCCGGGCTGAATGTGGCAGACAGGTTGTCGCCGCCGCTTTCAATCAACACCACCTCCACCTCCGGGTGGCGCTGGCGCATCTCGGCCACGGCGGCCAGATTGATCGAGGCATCCTCGCGGATCGCGGTATGCGGGCAGCCGCCGGTCTCGACCCCGATGATCCGGTCCAGCGGCAGAACCTGCATGCGCATCAACGCCTCGGCATCTTCTTGCGTGTAAATATCATTGGTGATCGCACCCACCGAATAGGCATCGCGCAGCGCAAGGCACAGCGCCGCTGTCAATGTGGTTTTCCCGGCTCCGACAGGTCCGCCGATACCGATCCGCAATGGGCCATGGGGTGAGGTCATGATCTGAACAGCCTTGTATATTGGGTTTCATGTTTCATCGCGGCAATATCGGCCAACATCACGGCCCCGCCCAGATCATCAAGGCCGCAACCCGCTGCCGCCTCTTGCGCCAGCAGATCGCATAGCGGTGTCATGGCCGCCAGCACGCGCTGCCCATCGGTCTGGCCCAGCGGCACCAAGCGCATGGCAGCCCCTGTCAGGTTGCTGGCAAAGCCATGCAGATAAAGCGGCAGCACCTGTTCCAGCCTGACCCCGATCAAAGCGGCAGCGCGCCCGACAGCAACCGGATAGCACAGCACGGGCAGGTCCATATCCCAGATGGTGGCTGTTGTCCGCACAAAGGCCGCGCCCTGCGCGGTGGTCTCCAGCAACCTCTCGGATGACGGGGCCAAGGCGCGGGCAAACGCGTCCACTTGGGCAAGGGCGGCATCATCTGTCGCGCGGTAGGCTGCAGCCAGCAGGATCGCGTCATTGCGCCCGCTGCCATATTCCAGCACATCGGCCAGCCATTCCTGAAAGCTGGCGGCAGAGGTGACATCACCCGCCGCGACCGACCATTCCAGCCCGTGGCTATAGCTGAACCCGCCCACCGGATAGGCGGGCGACAGCCATTGCATCAGCGTCACAAGATGCGGTGTCGGGATCATGTCAATGCCCGTGATCATGGCTGTGATCATGGCTGTGGCTGTGAGCATGCAGGTGGTCATGCTGCTCTGCCACCGGATTGCCCTGTGCATCGCCATGGCTGTGGCCATGCGTGCGGCCATGCCCGTAGGCGCCACCCTCGGGCGTGAAGGGTTCCATCACCTCGGTCACATCAGCGCCCAGATGGGCCAGCATGTCGCGCATCACGCGGTCACGCTGGATCAGCAGGCGGTGCGCTTCGATCTGGCAGGGCGTGTGGCGGTTGCCGATATGCCATGCCAGCCGCACCAGATCCGCGCCGCGCACATCCAGCAGCGCCTCGGCGGCGGCTTGCACTTCGATCACGCGCCCATCCGGCAGGATGAACCCGTCACCCTGATCCACAGACACGGTCTGCGCCAGATCGATGACAAAGGCATTGCCCTTTGCCGTTTCCAGCCGTTTGCGCCGCAGGAACCGCGCATCATAGGTCAGCAGGCAGTGATCCGTGGCTGCGGGCAAGTCAGCGGCGCGGGTCAGGGTGTGGGTATGGGGCAGGGGCATCGGATCGCCTTTCAGCATCAATAGAGGAAATAGCGCTGCGCCATTGGCAGCACTTCGGCAGGCTCGCATGTCAGCAATTCCCCGTCGGCGCGCACCTCATAGGTTTCAGGGTTCACATCGATATGCGGTGTGGCGCTGTTCAGCTTGAGGTCGGCCTTGCCGATCTGGCGCGTGTTGCTGACCGCCAGCGTCTGCTTGGCCAGCCCCAGCTTGCCGCGTATCCCGTCAGCTTGCGCCGCTTCGGATACAAACGTGACGGCGCTATGCTCCAGCGACCGGCCATAAGCGCCGAACATGGGCCGCGAATAGACCGGCTGCGGTGTCGGGATGGACGCGTTCGGATCCCCCATCTGCGCCAGAACGATGGTGCCGGCCATCAGCACCATTTCAGGCTTTACCCCAAAGAATGCCGGATTCCACAGTACCAGATCGGCGCGCTTGCCCGGCTCGATACTGCCGATATGCGCTGATATCCCATGCGCGATCGCCGGGTTGATCGTGTATTTCGCGATATAGCGGCGCACGCGGAAATTGTCGTTCTCGCCGGTTTCTTCCGGCAGGCGCCCGCGCTGCTTGCGCATCTTGTCGGCGGTCTGCCATGTGCGGATCAACACCTCGCCCACGCGGCCCATCGCCTGACTGTCGGAGGCGATGATCGAAAACGCGCCCATGTCATGCAGGATATCCTCGGCCGCGATTGTTTCGCGCCGGATGCGGCTTTCGGCAAAGGCCACGTCTTCGGGGATGGATTTATCCAGATGATGGCACACCATCAGCATATCCAGATGCTCGTCCACCGTGTTGATCGTATAGGGCCGCGTTGGGTTGGTCGATGAGGGGATGACGTTGGGCAGCCCGCAAATCTTGATGATATCAGGCGCATGGCCACCGCCCGCGCCCTCGGTATGGAACGCATGGATCGTGCGGCCCTTCATCGCGGCGACGGTATGTTCCACGAACCCGGATTCGTTGAGCGTATCGGTATGGATCATCACCTGCACATCCATCGCATCGGCCACTGACAGGCAGCAATCAATGGCGGCAGGGGTTGTGCCCCAATCCTCGTGCAGTTTCAGCGCGCAGGCCCCCGCCAGCACCTGTTCTTCCAGTGCTGCGGGGCGCGAGGCATTGCCCTTGCCCGCAAAAGCCAGATTCATTGGAAAGGCATCCGCGGCCTGCAACATCCGTGCCAGATGCCAAGGGCCGGGGGTGGCGGTGGTGGCCAGCGTGCCATGCGCGGGGCCGGTGCCGCCGCCCAGCATCGTGGTCACACCGGAATGCAGCGCATCCTCCATCTGCTGGGGGCAGATGAAATGGATATGGCTGTCAAAGCCGCCCGCCGTCAGGATGCGCCCCTCGCCCGCGATCACCTCGGTCCCTGGTCCGATGATGATCGACACACCGGGTTGCGTATCGGGGTTGCCTGCCTTGCCGATGGCATGGATGCGCCCATCCCGCAGGCCGACATCGGCCTTGTAGATGCCCGTCCAATCCACGATCAGCGCATTGGTGATAACCGTATCCACGGCCCCGCCCGCCCGCGTGACCTGAGACTGGCCCATCCCGTCGCGGATCACCTTGCCGCCGCCGAACTTGACCTCCTCGCCATAGATCGCGGCGTTTGACCCACTGCCACCGTTGGATGCGGTGCCAACAGCCAGCGCGGTCAGGTCGCGCTCGACCTCGATGATCAGGTCGGTATCGGCCAGCCGCAGACGGTCACCTGTTGTAGGGCCATACATCGCGGCATAATCGGAACGGGAGATTTGGACGGGCATCGGAATGATCCTTTGATGAATGCGGCAGCAAACAAGGGCCTAAAGCGGCCCCATCACAGCCTGATTGAACCCCTGCACAATCCGGTCCCCGCCATAGGGGATCAGTTGCACCTCGCGCCGCTGGCCCGGCTCGAACCGCACGGCCGTGCCTGCGGCAATATCCAGACGCATGCCGCGCGCGGCATCGCGATCGAACGCCAGCGCGGGGTTGGCCTCGGCAAAGTGGTAATGGCTGCCGATCTGCACCGGACGGTCGCCGGTATTGGCCACCATCAGCGTGATCGCCGTGCGCCCCGCATTCAGGGTCATGTCGCCGGGGGCGGGAAACAACTCTCCGGGGATCATTTGCGCCGCCACGCCAGATAGGCCGCGGCACCGACCACAGCAGATGCCAGCATGATCAGCGACCACGCCGGGTGATCGGCATGGGGATGCAGATGCACCCCGTCATGGGCCAAAAGCGGCGTTGTCCAGAACATGGCCATCAACAGGGTCAAGCGTTTCATTTCAGTCACTCCTTGCGAATTTCAGCGGATCGGGTTGTGGACGGTCACCAGCTTGGTGCCATCGGGGAATGTCGCCTCGACCTGCACCTCGTGGATCATTTCGGGCACGCCTGCCATGCAATCGGCGCGGGTGACCACCTGCGCCCCGGCCTGCATCATGTCCGCCACGGAGCGCCCGTCACGCGCGCCCTCGACCACCGTATCGGTGATCAGCGCAATCGCTTCGGGATGGTTCAGCTTGACGCCGCGCGCCAGCCGCTTGCGCGCAACCTCAGCGGCCATGGCGACCAACAGCTTGTCTTTCTCTCTTGGGGTCAGGTTCATCTCAGATCATCCATGTGCGGGGCAATGGCCCGTCGTTGAGTTGTGCCAGAACCGGCAGCAGGGTTTGGCGCAAAAGAAAACTGTCTGCCGCGACCACACGCATGAACAGCAGACCCGGCCTGATCATCGACATGCCCGCACCTTCCGGCAGGGTGGGGCGCAGCAGCGCCATATGCGTGGCCGCCTCGGTGCTGTCTGCCGGGGTTGCGAATAATACGCTTGCGCAGGCCACGCCCCCGCCTGCTGTGGCGCGGCGCTGCAGATGCGCCGCCGCATTGCCCGCAAGGCGCAGCCGGTCGATGAAGAGCGGCGCGTGGTCCCGCCAAACCTCGATCCGGTCAGAGATATCCACCTGTGTCACGGTCTCGCCCATGGCCGTGCGCCCGAACACAACCGTTTCCACCAAAAGGCAACGGGCGTTTTCCGCCAGATCGACCCTCAGATGACGATCCAGCGCTGCGTGATCATAAAGGATGGTTTCCTGAGGCAGCCAATCCAGCCGTGCGCCGCTGCCTACGCAAACCTGCGTCCGGACTTTGCCCGCAGCCCCGGTGCTGCTGCGGTAAATCCGCTCTGCCGCTTGGGAGGTCACGCTCAACCGCGCACCGGATTGCACAGCGGCCCGCACGCTCAGATCATCCCCGCCGGTAATCCCGCCCGACGTGTTGACGATGACGCCTGATAGCCGATCAAGCGGCCCGCGGGGAAACAGGGCTTTCAGACAACCCGAATGGCGCAGATCCGCCAGAACTGACGCGGCGCCGATATGTCCAGTTTTCGCCTGCAAAAACAAACTGCCGCGCGCGCGCTGCGGACGCAAAGATGCAGTGGGTTGCGTGATATGCCCGTCATCCAGAATAGCCGCCTCCTGTTATGCGATCCGTGTTGCGCTGGACATGTGCCCGCCGGATGAACCATGCGTGCGGATACGATCAATTAGTGAAAATGATGCGGCTATGGATCGTGATGAAACATCCGCTATGACATCAGGCAGCAGGATTTTGGCCGGATATGCCCGCATTATGTGCGAAACGATTAAAATTTAGGCTGAATATGGGGGATATCACAGCAGATCATTGCGCCCCCGGCCGTCCCTGCCAGCGCATCAAGGCTGGCGCAGATCGGCCAAGGCAGATGTCCGGTTACGAATTTCCGCTTTCGTAGGTCAAGATGCGGTTTCGCCCTTGACGGGCAAGGCCGGCTTTCGTAAAGCCCATCACGCTTCGGCGGAGTAGCTCAGTTGGTTAGAGCAGCGGAATCATAATCCGCGTGTCGGGGGTTCGAGTCCCTCCTCCGCTACCAAAAACCCCCAAAAAATCAATAACTTACTGCGCCATTTGCGGTAAATCCGTTTCTGTTGTAGAGTTAGACACAGTTAGACACTGATTTTTGGTCAACTCCATGTCAGACGAATCAATCAACAAAAAGACGAAGATAAAGCACATCAGGCGCGGACTGAGCATCTACCAGTCGGGTCGGTCACCCTATTGGCACGCGCGTGTTTATGATCCTCGGACAAAGCGGTATGTTGTTCGGTCCACCAAAGAGGCGAGCAGACTGGAAGCGGCAGAGGTTGCGGAAGAAATCCTTGCTGATCTGAGAAAGAAGCAAAACACACAGTATGCTGCCGAAAAAAACCGCTCTTTTGAATATTTCGCGAAGATCCTGACAAGGATCAGTGAAGCGAAAGCAAGGGACAGTCGCAGCAAACGAGCGCTATCTGATGAGCGCAAACTACTTTACCGCGAAAATGATGGGGTGGTGTCATACTTTGGGAAGTATGATGTCGGTAAGATCACGACCGGCACTGTGCGTGACTACCTTCTGTTTCTGGACAAGAAGCGCGATCAACCTCTGGCACCTTCAACAAAGACCAAGCATTGTATGATGGTCAGGAAGGTTCTCACAGTCGCACTGGAAGATGGTGTGATTGACCTTATCCCCGCTATGCCGAAGCAACGAACCAAAGATGCGCCACGCGTGTCATTCACCGAAACAGAATACAAAAAACTACTCAAGGTCGCTCGCACATGTGCGGATCGCGGTGATGTCGTGCGCGGGGTTCAGGTCACGCGTGAACACTACAACATGATTGTATTCCTCGTTCATTCGTTTGTCAGACCGACAGAAACTGAACTCTTCGGGATACGGTTCTACGATGTCGTGTCTGACGTCAGCACCCATGGGACAGTTTAGGCATATTGCGGAACGGAGGG
>JBLRWJ010000030.1:0-23673 GCA_047921315.1 Rhodobacterales bacterium
GCAAATCGACGCATATCGAACAGGTCGCCAGCCGCCTGAACTGGCCCTGCGTGCGGGTGAACCTTGATAGCCATATCAGCCGGATCGACCTGATCGGCAAGGATGCGATCAAGCTGAAAGACGGCGTGCAGGTGACCGAATTCCACGAGGGCATCCTGCCTTGGGCGCTGCGCAACCCCACCGCGATCGTGTTCGACGAATATGATGCAGGCCGCGCCGATGTGATGTTCGTGATCCAGCGCGTGCTGGAGGTAGACGGCAAGCTGACGCTGCTGGACCAGAACGAGGTGATCACCCCGCATAAATATTTCCGCCTGTTCGCCACCGCCAACACCGTGGGTCTGGGTGACACAACGGGGCTCTATCACGGCACGCAGCAGATCAACCAGGGCCAGATGGACCGCTGGAGCCTTGTGGCGACGCTGAACTATCTCAGCATCGAGGCGGAAACGAATATCGTGCTGGCCAAGAACCCGCATTACAACACCGAGAAGGGCCGCAAGACGATCAAACAGATGGTCACCGTGGCCGATCTGACGCGCACCGCTTTCATGAACGGCGATCTATCCACCGTCATGAGCCCGCGCACCGTGATCGCATGGGCGCAGAACGCCGAGATTTTCCGCAATGTCGGCTATGCGTTCCGCCTGTCATTCCTGAACAAATGCGACGAGCTGGAGCGCCAGACCGTGGCCGAGTTCTACCAGCGCCTGTTTGACGAGGAACTGCCGGAATCGGCGGCCAGCATGGCGATGAAGTGATCCGCTGCTTGTCCGCCCTTGCGGGACGTCCGCGCGCAAAGTCTGCGCGAACAGAGTCCGCCCGCGCAGACGGCCCGCAAGGGACGGATAAGCCGATGCCGATATCCGCGACCGGAGAGGTGAGATGAACAAACCAACAGACAACCCCGCCGATCCGTTCAAGAAAGCCTTGGCCGAGGCCACCAAGGTCATGGCCCATGACCCTGATCTGACGGTCAGCTATTCGGTCGACCCTTCCGGCCTGTCCGGCGATGCGATGCGCCTGCCGCAGGTCAGCCGCCGCATGACCCGCGACGAGGTGATGCTGGCGCGCGGCACCGCCGATGCGCTGGCCCTGCACCGCCGCTATCACGATGACGCGCTGCATGCCCGCTATGCCCCGCCCGGCCAGATGGCGCGCGATTTGTATGAGGCGATGGAAACCGCCCGCTGCGAGGCGATGGGCGCGCGCGACATGCCCGGCACCGCGGGCAATATCGACGCCAAGATCGCGCATGAGGCCACCCGCGCCGGATATGAACAGATCACACAGGCCTCTGATGCGCCCCTGTCCGCGGCAGCAGGCTATATGATCCGCCATCTGGCAACAGGCCGCCCGCTGCCCACTGGCGCGCAAAACGTGATGGAGCTGTGGCGCGGTTTTATCGAGGATCAGGCCGGCGGCACGCTGGAGGGGTTGCAGGACAAACTGTCCGATCAGGCCGCTTTTGCCAAATTCGCCCGCAAGGTGATCGAGGATCTGGGCTATGGCGACCAGCTTGGCGATGATCCCGACCAGTCCGATGACGATCAGGACGATGCCGATGACAGCGCCGAGCAGCAGGAAGACCCCGACAGCTCCGGTCAGGACGACCAGCAGCAGGATGAGGCCGAGGCCAGCCCCGAACAATCGCAAGATGACAGTCAGGATGCCGCCCAAGCGCAGGTCAGCATGGACGAACTGGCCGATCAGGAGATGGGCGAAGACACCGACCTGCCCGATGGCGAGGCCCCGCTGGAGCCGCCCGCGCCACAGCCCATATCCGATGCTGACCCGAACTATGCCGCCTACAACACTGATTTTGACGAGGAAATTCTGGCCGAGGAACTGGCCGATCCGATCGAGTTGGAACGCCTGCGCGCTTATCTGGACCAACAGCTGGAACCCTTGAAGGGCGCGGTGGGCCGGCTGGCCAATAAGCTGCAACGCCGCCTTCAGGCACAGCAGAACCGCTCGTGGCTGTTTGATATGGAAGAGGGCATTCTGGACGCGGGCCGCTTGGCGCGGGTGGTCGCCAACCCTACCACGCCTCTATCCTTCAAGGTCGAGAAAGATACCGAATTCCGCGATACGGTTGTCACCCTGCTGCTGGACAATTCCGGCTCCATGCGTGGCCGCCCGATCAGCATTGCGGCAATCTGCGCCGATGTTCTGGCGCGCACGCTGGAGCGGTGCTCGGTCAAGGTGGAAATCCTCGGCTTCACCACCCGCGCATGGAAAGGCGGACAAAGCCGCGAGAAATGGCTGGCCGAAGGCCGCCCGCAGCAACCCGGCCGCCTGAACGATCTGCGCCATATCGTCTATAAATCAGCCGATGCCCCGTGGCGGCGTACGCGCCCCAATCTGGGGCTGATGATGAAAGAGGGGCTGCTGAAGGAAAATATCGACGGCGAGGCGCTGGAATGGGCGCATCGGCGCATGATGGCGCGGCCAGAGGCGCGCAAGATCATGATGGTGATCTCGGATGGCGCGCCGGTGGACGATTCCACCTTGTCGGTAAACCCCGCCAACTATCTGGAAAAGCACCTGCGCGATGTGATCGCCATGGTCGAACGGCGCCGCGCTGTGGAACTGATCGCCATCGGCATCGGCCATGACGTGACGCGCTATTACCAGCATGCGGTGACGATCACCGATGTGGACCAGTTGGCCGGTGCGATGACCGAACAGCTTGCCGGCCTGTTTGACCGCGATCCGCGCGCCCGCGCGCGGATGATCGGTATGAAAAGGGCGATGTAGCATGTTCCAGAGCTTTGAGGAAAGCGCCCGCCCCGAACAGGGCCCGCCCCGTCTGGCGGCGCTGCGCGACGTGCTGGCCCGCGATGGCCTTGGCGGTTTTGTGATCCCCCGCGCCGATGCGCATCAGGGCGAATATGTCGCCCCGCATGATGCGCGGCTGGCATGGCTGACGGGCTTTACCGGATCGGCGGGCTTTGCTTGCGTGCTGCCGCATATCGCGGGCGTGTTCATCGACGGGCGTTACCGCACACAGGTCAAGGGGCAGGTTGATCTGGCCCATTTTACCCCGGTGCCATGGCCCGATGTGACGCTGGGGGATTGGCTGCGCGCGCAGCTTCCCAATGGCGGGATCGTGGGCTTTGATCCGTGGCTGCACACCGCCGAGGAGATCGCCAAGATCGAGGAGGCGCTGTCTGGCACCACCATCACCCTACGCGCAGTCCCCAACGCGGTTGACCGCATCTGGCCCGATCAGCCCGCCCCGCCCGCAGGGGCCATCACCCCCTACCCCGATGATCTGGCGGGCGAAAGCCATCACGCCAAACGCGCCCGCCTTGCGGCAAGCCTGCGCAGCGCCGGACAATCCGCCGCCGTGATCACGCTGGCCGATTCTGTCGCTTGGCTGCTCAATATCCGTGGTACGGACATTCCGCGCAATCCGGTGCCGCATGCCTTTGCCATCCTGCATGACAGCGGACAGCTTAGCCTGTTCACCGATCCTGCCAAATGCGATGAGGCCCTGCGCGCCCATCTGGGGGCCGAGGTCACGCTGCGCCCGCCCGAGGCGTTTGGCCCCGCGCTGCGCAGCCTGACAGGCCCGGTGCGGGTGGACCGCGCCACGGCGCCTGTGCAAGTCTCGCAAGAACTGCAAGAGGCGGGCGTGCTGCATCAATGGGGCCAAGACCCCTGCATCCTGCCCAAGGCCACCAAGACCAGCGCCGAAATCGCCGCCACCACCGAGGCGCATCTGCGCGATGCCGCCGCCATGGTGGAATTTCTGACATGGTTTGACGCGCAGCCCGCAGGCAGCCTGACCGAAATTGACGTGGCCACGGCTCTGGAAGGGTTCCGTCGCGCCACCAACGCCCTGCGCGACATCAGTTTCGAAACCATTGCAGGCACCGGCCCCAATGGCGCGATCATGCATTACCGCGTGTCGCACAGCAGCAATGCGCGGCTGGAGCCGGGCCATCTGATCGTGGTGGATAGCGGCGGGCAATATATCGACGGCACCACCGATATCACCCGGACCCTGCCCGTGGGCGAGGTGGGGGAGACAGAAAAAGCCTGTTTTACCCGTGTGTTGCAAGGCATGATCGGGATTTCCCGCCTGCGTTTTCCCAAAGGGCTGGCCGGGCGCGATATCGACGCCATCGCGCGCGCGCCGCTTTGGGCGGCGGGGCTGGATTTCAACCATGGCACCGGGCATGGCGTGGGCGTGTATCTCTGCGTCCATGAGGGCCCGCAACGCATCAGCCGCGTG
Organism: Rhodobacterales bacterium; assembly: GCA_047921315.1. GTDB lineage: Bacteria > Pseudomonadota > Alphaproteobacteria > Rhodobacterales > Rhodobacteraceae > Seohaeicola. The sequence continues at coordinate 4,244 of JBLRWJ010000030.1, forward strand.
TCCGAGGTGCCATTGCAACCCGGCATGATCCTGTCAAACGAGCCGGGATATTACCGTGAAGGCGCCTTCGGCATCCGCATCGAGAACCTGATCGTGGTGCGTGACGCCCCTGCCCTTGCCGGCGCCGATCATCGCGCCATGTTCAGCTTTGATACCCTGACATGGGTGCCGATTGACCGCCGCCTGATCCTGCCCGCCCTTCTGAACATTGAGGAACGCAGCTGGATCAACGGCTATCATGCCGCATGCTTTGAGAAAATCGCCCCTCGGATATCCGATGCGGCACGTATATGGTTGGCGCAGGCAACAGCCCCGCTGTGACATGACACTGTCACAGGATGCGGGCATCAAGAAGCGAAACGGGAGAGCAAAATGGCCGGAGATATCACGATCCGCAAAGCGGAAGGGACATGGGTGGTACGCGCAGGCGGGGCTGTTCTGGGGGAATCGAGCGAGGCGCTGGAACTGACCGAAGGCAACATGCCTTTTGTGATCTATTTCCCCCGCAAAGATATCGCCATGGCTTTTCTGGACCGGACCGACCACAGCACGCATTGCCCGCATAAGGGTGATGCCAGCTATTTTTCCATCGTAACGAAAAGCACAACATTGACCAACGCCGCATGGTCCTATGAGGCACCAAAACCGGATATGGACCGGATCAAGGACCATCTGGCCTTCTACGCCTCGGACAGTGTGGCGGTTGAACAGGTCTGATCTGGCTGCCCTCCAACGACCGTGGCGCTGATATGTGGCGGCGGTCTTTGGATATTTGAAGCAAGAAGAAGCAAAGGGCTGGAAAACAGCTTTCAGCTATGCTCCTCGGCGGCGGTGGCGGCGAGGGCGCGGCTATAGGTCTTGAGCGCATCGACATGGAATAACGCGCCCAGCAGTTCCGGCGCCTCCGCGCCCACCGGGGTGGCAATGACCGGGATAAACGGAACGCCCGCCCTGTCAAACAGGGGTAGCGCTGCCTCCAGCGTGGCTGATGGCGCAACAAAGATACCGTCTTCGATCATCTCGAGGCAGGCCGTTTCCTCGGCCATGCCGGGATCAGCTTTTTTGCGCATGACCGTGGCCACGCGGAACATCGACAGCAGATAGGCCTGCGGACCTGCCGCAAGACGCACGCCGCGCCGCTCCAACTGGGTCAGAAAGAATGACCGGTCCACAAGACGCGAGGCAAGCGCGGTGGACAGCGACACCGCCACCATGACCGCGATACCGATCTGCCAGTCGCCCGTCATCTCGAACACGATCAAGGTGGTCGAGATCGGCGCGCCCAGCACCGCCGCCGCAACCGCCCCCATGCCAGCCAGCGCATAGATCGTGGTGGCGCCGGACACTTCGGGGAAAAGCGCGGTGGCGATCATCCCGAAGGCCAACCCGGTCAGCGCGCCCACCATCAACGAGGGCGAAAAGACGCCGCCGCCCATCCGCCCCCCCATGGTGATGGCCACAGCGACCACTTTGAGGATGCAGAACACCACCGCCTCCCATAGCAGAAGCTGGCCTGTCAGGGCCGCTGATGTGGTCTCATATCCGACACCGATAATATGCGGGAACCAGATGGCCATGGCCCCCAGCATCGCACCGGATACCGCCGGGCGCAGCCAGCGCGGCAGGCCGGTCTTGTCTTGAATCCGGTTGCCGACATCTTCGGCCAGAAAGATCGCGCGCATCAGGACGGTGGCGACCAGCCCACAGATCAACCCCAAGATCAGGAAGGCGGGCAATTCGCCGTAAAACTCCAGCGTGCTGACCCCGGGCAGGGTAAATTCCGTCACCCCGCCATATTCGATGCGGTTGATCACGGTCCCTGCGACAGCGGCGATGGCGATCGGGGCAAAGGCATGCACCGCGAAATGCCGCAGCACGACTTCCAGCGCAAAAAGCGCCCCCGCAATCGGCGCGTTGAAGCTGGCCGAAACGGCCGCTGCCACGGCGCAACCCAGCAGATCGCGGCCGGTGATCCCATCGGCGCGGATCCGTTCACTGACCCAGCTTGAGATGACCCCGGCCATATGCACCACCGGCCCCTCGCGTCCGCTGGAGCCACCTGTCGAGAGCGTGATCAGCGACGCCGCCGCCGAGGCGATTCCGGCGCGATGCTCCACCCGGCCATCCTGAAGGGCCGCCCCCTCGATCACATCCGCGACCGAACGCACCCGCCCGTCCGGCGTAAAGCGGTGCAGGATCAGCCCCACCACCAGACCACCCGCAATGGGCAGTCCCAACACCCAGTACCACGGCATCGTCAGCGCAAAACTGTGCAGCATGGCCACATCATCGGTTCCGTAGAGAAAGGCCTGAAGCGTCTCGATCCCCTTGCGGAACAGCAATGCGGCAAAGCCCGCGGCAATGCCGATCACAAGGGCGATCAGCCAGAACTGAAACTGGCTCGGCCCCTGCTGGCGCAACATATACCATGTGCGGGCAAGACTTTGGCGCAGCATGTCCCACAGATGGCGCAGCCGCAGCAAAAGGCTTTCTTGCATCACAAACATCTGATCGGGCGCAGCGCAACAGCCCGGCATTGTGGATGCGTCGGATCAATCATTGCACGGCCCCTTCCCCGTCCCGACGCCTTGGCCTAGGATATCCCACCTGCCCGTTTTCGGAGACTCGGATGACCCGCCAGACCGCCTATGACACTCTGATCACATTGTTAGGACAACGCGTCACACGGTCCAAGCCCGAACTGGAGCAACACGGGCGATCCGAGTCGCATTTCCCTGCCATGCCACCCGATGCCGTGGTCTATCCCGAAACCACCGCCGAGGTCGCGGCAATCCTGCGGATATGTTCCAGCCATGGCATCCCGGTCATCGGATATGGCGCGGGCACCTCGCTGGAAGGGCAGGCGCAATCGCCGCAAGGGGGCATCTGTGTGGATTTCCGCCTGATGAACCGGGTGCTGCAGATCAATCCCGAGGATATGGATGTCGTCGTGCAGCCCGGTCTGACGCGCGAAGCCTTGAATGCGGAATTGCGCGCCACGGGGCTATTTTTTCCAGTTGATCCCGGCGCGAATGCGTCGATCGGGGGCATGGCCTCGACCCGCGCCAGCGGGACCACGGCGGTGCGCTATGGCACGATGCGCGACAATGTGCTGGGTCTAGAGGTCGTGCTGGCAGATGGCCGCATCATCCGCACCGGCACGCGGGCCCGCAAATCCGCCGCCGGTTATGATCTGACCGCGCTGATGGTCGGCTCCGAGGGGACCTTGGGCCTGATCACCGAATTGACGCTGCGCCTGCAAGGCCAGCCCGAGGCAACAGCCGCCGCCATCTGCGGCTTTGCCGACATGACACAGGCCGTGGCCGCCGTGATCGAGACAATCCAGATGGGCCTGCCCATGGCGCGGATCGAATTCATGGATGCCGCCTCTATCGCTGCGGTGAACACATGGGCCGGCACCGATATGCCGCAAACTCCGCATCTGTTTGTCGAATTTCACGGCTCTGACAGCGCAGTGCGCGAACAGGCCGGAACTTTCGGGCAGATCGTGGCCGATCAGGGCGGCACCGGATTTGACTGGGCCATCCGCGCCGAGGATCGCACAGCCCTCTGGGCGATGCGGCACAATGCCTATTACGCGATCAAGGCCTCCCGCCCCGGAATGGTGGCGCTGGTGACCGATATCTGTGTGCCGATCTCGCGCTTGGCCGCGGCGGTGATGGAGACCCAAGCCGACATTGCCGCCTCAGGCATCACCGGGCCGATCCTTGGCCATGTCGGTGACGGTAATTTCCACGCCATCCTGCTCTATGACGATCAGAACCCCGCCGAGATCGCCACCGCCAAATCGCTGTCGCACCGGATGGTAAAGCGTGCCTTGGCCATGGGGGGCACCGCGACCGGCGAACATGGGATCGGCTTGGGCAAGCTCGATTACATGGCCGCCGAACATGGCGATGGCTGGGATGTGATGCAGACGCTGAAAATAGCGCTGGACCCTGCCAATATCATGAACCCCGGCAAGATGCTGCGCCAGCAATAGCGCAAGCCCCCTGCTTCTTCTTGCCTTAAATATCCAAAATCCAGCCGCGCCGCCGGGCTCGTCCGGTCCGGGGGATCACACCACCCCCGCCAACAAGGCCCGCGCCGCGCCGCGCGCCTCATCGGTGATGGTATCACCCGCGACCATGCGGGCAATCTCATCCACCCGCGCTGCGGCATCCAGCGGCACCACAGTCGTGGTTGTCATCTCGCCCTGCACCCGCTTTTCCACACGCCAGTGATGCGCGCCAAGGGCGGCCACCTGCGGCGAATGGGTCACCACCAACACTTGCCCGCCCGCCGCCAAGGCCGCCAGCCTGCGCCCCACGGCATCTGCCGTGGCCCCGCCCACACCGCGGTCGATCTCGTCAAAAATCATCGTCACCCCGGCCGCGCTATCCCTCAGGCAGACCTTGAGCGCCAGCAAGAACCGGCTGAGTTCCCCCCCCGAGGCGATACGCGCCAAAGGGCCGGCGGGCGCGCCGGGATTGGTGGCCACGCTGAAGGCGACCATATCGCGGCCCTCCGGGCCGGGTGCGGTGGCGGTGATCTCGGTCCGGAATACCGCGCGTTCCATCTTCAACGGGGCCAGCTCTGCCGTGACCGCCGCATCCAGCTGCGCGGCCGCCTCCAGCCGCGCGGCGGTCAAGCCCGCAGCGGCAAGATCAAAGGCCGCTTCCGCCTTGGCAAGATCGGCCCGAAGCGCGTGCAGATCGGCATCGCCACGGTCCAGCGCGGCCAGCCGGTCACGCAGGCTGACAGCAAACTGCCCCAGATCATCAGCCAGCACGCCATGTTTGCGCGCCAGCGCCCGGATCGCGAACAGCCGTTCCTCGGTTTCCTCCAGATCATGCGGATTGAAACTCAGGCTCTCTTGCGCCCGCTCGATCCCCTGCACCGCATCGCCCAATTCGTTCAGGGCGCGGCCCAACGCCTCAAGCGCGCCATCCAGCAGCCCGTCCGTCTGGTCAGCAATCCCGTCCAGCCAGCGCAGCGCATCGCCCAAAGACCCTTCGGCCCCTTGCAGACCCAACGCCGCATAGGCGCGCGCCATATCCTCGCGCGTGCGTTCCGCGCCTTGCATCAGGCGGCGGCGGATGTCCAGCTCGGCCTCTTCTCCGGGTTGGGGGTCCAACCCGTCAAATTCGGCCACGGCGTGGCGCAGAAAATCCTCTTCTGCGCGCACGGCGTCCAATGCGGCTGTTGCCTCATCCAGACGCCGCGCCAGACGGCTGCGCGCGCGCCATGTCTCGCGCACAAGGTCCAGCCGCTGTGACAGCCCGGCAAAACTGTCGAGCAAGGCGCGGTGCCCTTTCGGGTCCAGCAGGCCGCGATCATCATGCTGGCCATGCAATTCCACCAGCCGTTCGGACAGGGCGCGCAGCACCTCGCCGGAACAGCGCCGGTCATTGATCCATGATGTCTTGCGGCCATCGCGGGTGTTGATGCGCCGCAAGATCAGCTCTGGCCCCGCAGGCAGGCCCGCCTCTTCCAGCACGGCATGGGCGGCATGGCCTGCGGGCAGGTCGAACACCGCCACCACCTCGCCCTGATCCGCGCCTTGCCGCACCAGTTCGGCGCGCCCCCGCCAGCCCAGCACAAAGCCCAGACTGTCCAGCAGGATCGATTTGCCCGCACCGGTTTCGCCGGTCAATACATTCAGACCCGGCTGGAACGTCAGGTTCAGCCGGTCGATGATCAGCATGTCTCGTATGTCAAGCGCGCGCAGCATGCCTGTTCTGCCCCCGGTCACTGCCTGTCACTGCCATCCCCGACCACAGGGTTTGGATCACAGCCAACGCCCCTGGATCGTTTGACGGTAAATCTGCGCCAGCCAGCTATCGCCCGCCGCCTCAAGTTCCAGCCCCCGCCCGGTCAGCAGTTTGAAACTATCCTCATACCATGCGGTCGCGCGGAAGTTATGGCCCAGAATGGCCCCTGCTGTCTGTGCCTCCTGGGTCAGGCCCAGCGACAGATACGCCTCGACCAGACGATGCAGGGCTTCGGCGGTATGGCTTGTGGTCTGGAAATCCTGCACCACAACACGGAAACGGTTGACCGCTGCGGCATGGTGGTTCCGGCGCAGATAGTAGCGGCCGATCTCCATTTCCTTGCCCGCCAGATGATCAAAGGCCAGATCAAATTTCAGCACCGCTGAGCTGGCATAATCACTATCGGGATAGACTTCGATCACCGTGCGCAGCGATTGCAGCGCCTGAAAGGTCAAACCCTGATCGCGGCCCACATCATCGATCTGATCATAATAGGACAGCGCCAGCAGGTATTGCGCATAGGCCGCTTCTTCATCAGCCGGATAGAAATCAAGGAACCGTTGCGCCGCCGCGCGGCTGTTTTCATAATCGCGTGCCCGGTGATAGGCAAAGGCCTGCATGATCAGGCCACGTTTGGCCCATTCGGAATAGGGATACAGGCGCTCGATCTCGGAAAAATAGAACGCCGCATCATCGGGGCGTCTGCGGTCCATCTCGAATTCGGCGCGTTCGAATATCTGCGCGGCGGTGAACCCTTCCAGGGGAATCGATCCGCGGCCTGCGCGTTCAACGGAATTTGAGCATCCAGCCAGCAACACAGCCAGTAAAATGCCACCGATCACCTTTGCCCGGGACCCGCCTGTCATGCTTGCTCTCACCCTTGTCTGGTCAGTTCCGCAGGGCTGGACCCCGCCGTTACCGACGGTCCTAGCACAGAAATTTCCGGTGCAAAACGTCTTTGGCGGAAATACTCGGGGCGATGCTGTCGCGTCACGGCGGCGCGGCGCCTATGCGACAGCCGGGATTTCATCCATATGCACATCCACACCCGGCAGACGCGCCGTGGTGGCAGCATCACAGACCACCATCTCGAAGGCGGATGGGCGCGCAAACAGGGCGTGCAGCAAATCATTGGTCAGCGCATGTCCGGCGCGGTGCCCCTGATAGGCCCCCAATAGCGGTGCGCCGGCAAGATAGAGATCCCCCAACGCATCCAGCATTTTATGGCGCACGGCCTCATCGCTATGGCGCAAACCGCCCGGCGTCAGGATCCTGTCGCCATCCACCACAACGGCATTTTCCAGCGTTCCGCCAAGCGCAAGCCCTTTGGCGCGCATCGCATCAACATCGGCCTGACGGCAGAACGTGCGGCTGTCACACAGCTCGCGCACAAAGGTTCCATTCGACATGGTCAGGCATTTGGACTGCGAGCCGATAGCGGAATCATCAAACTGGATGCTGAAATCAATGACCAGCCGGTCAGACGGGGCCAGCCGCGCCCAAGCCGCACCGCGACGCACCTCAACAGGTTCCAGAACCCGGATCGCCCGCACCGGGGCAGACTGGCGGCGCAGGCCACGCGCCATGATGCGGCGCACAAAGGCCGCAGCACTGCCGTCAAGGATCGGCACTTCGGGGCCATCAACCTCGATCAGGGCGTTATGCACGCCGCAACCGGCAAGCGCCGCCATGATATGTTCAACGGTCGAGATGGTAACGCCCGAGGTGTTCTCCAGCAGGGTACATAAAGGCGATTGATGCACCGCATCCCACCGCGCCGGGATCATCGCATCCTGAAAGCGGATATCGCTGCGCCGGAACCAGATCCCGTGCTCGGCGGCGGCGGGGCGGATCACCATGTCAACCGGGAGGCCGGAATGCAGCCCCACACCGGAAAAACGCACAGCTGATTTCAAAGTATGTTGCACGTGCTGCCCCTAAATCCATTTTTATACGCATCGACAAACGCAAATGCGGTGCTGTCCCGCACCAGAGGCAAAATAGGGGTGTGACGCTTTGGTAACAATTCAATCTTTGTAACGGATTGAAACAAACGCCGAAAGATTGGGCAATGTCCCGCCGCAACGCAGCGCAACAAAAGGCAAACCCTTGTTAACGATAACAAAAGGCCGCCCGAGGGCGGCCTTTGCGACATCACACAATATAGGGTGATATCTGATTTAGTTGGCCTGACGGCGCAGAAAGGCCGGAATCTCGATCCGGTCCTGCTCCTGGTCGGAGGCTTCAGCCGGGTGCGAGCGTGCCTGCTGGGCATGGCCCTGCGGGGCCTGCTGTGCGCGCACTGGCGGCTGCTGGCGGGCGGGCTGTTGTGCCTGCGCACGGTCCTGACCTTCCGGCGCATGGCCTGTCATCCGGTTGATGAGGGAGTTGATGCCAAAGCGCGGGCGCTGCTCTGCCTCCGGTTGCGGGGCCGGACGCGGCTGCGCCTGCGGCGCGGCCTTGTTCACGGCATGATGCAGACGGGCCATGGCTTCGGGTGAAGGTGTGCCGGGAACCGGGGCGCGCGGTGCCACAAAGTTCTGCGCCTCATCCTCAAATTCGTCCTGCACCGGCTGGAACTGCGCAACGCGGGGCTGATAGGCGGGCGGCGGCAAGCTGTCATCCTGACGGGCGGCGGCCTGCGCATATGTCTCGCGCGGGGTGTGGCGATCATCCTGATGATCCTCCAGATCCTCAAAGAATGTCGGCTCTGGCGTGCGCGGTGCGGCGGCGCGCTGCTGTGCCGCAACGGGCGCCGGTTCTGCAACAGGGGCCGGCGCGGCTGCGGGGCGCTCTTCCATAGCCGGGGCTTCGGCCGAGACCGACTGCGTCAATGGCTGCGACATGCGGCGACGCGGCACAGGCATGTCTGTGTTCACTTCCACCGCATCAATCCCTGTGGCAACAACGCTGACGCGCATCATGCCTTCCATATCGGTGTCCAGCGTAGAGCCGACGATGATATTGGCATCGGCATCGACTTCTTCGCGGATACGGTTGGCGGCCTCATCCAGTTCAAACAGCGTCAGGTCATGGCCGCCGGTGATGTTGATCAACACACCCTTGGCGCCACGCAGGCTGATTTCATCCAGCAGCGGGTTGGCGATGGCCTTTTCTGCGGCCTGAATGGCACGGTCTTCGCCCGATGCCTCACCTGTGCCCATCATCGCCTTGCCCATTTCGTCCATCACGGCGCGGACATCGGCGAAATCAAGGTTGATCAGGCCCGGGCGCACCATCAGATCCGTCACGCCCTTGACGCCCTGATACAGGACATCGTCAGCCATGCTGAAGGCTTCGGTAAAGGTGGTTTTCTCATTGGCCAGACGGAACAGGTTCTGGTTGGGAATGATGATCAGCGTATCGACCATCTTTTGCAGCGCTTCCACGCCTTCCTCCGCCTGACGCATCCGCTTTGCGCCTTCAAACTGGAACGGCTTGGTCACCACACCCACGGTCAGCACGCCCAGTTCGCGCGCGGCCTGCGCGATGATCGGTGCCGCACCAGTGCCGGTGCCGCCCCCCATGCCAGCGGTGATAAAGCACATATGCGCGCCGGCCAGATGATCAACGATCTGCTCGATGCTTTCCTCGGCGGCGGCGGCCCCCACGGCGGCACGTGCGCCGGCACCCAGACCTTCAGTGACCTTGACGCCCAGCTGGATGCGGCTGGGTGCGTTGCTTTGCTGCAGCGCCTGCGCATCGGTGTTGGCCACCACAAATTCGACCCCGGTCAGCTTTTTCTCGATCATATTATTGACCGCGTTGCCGCCTGCGCCGCCTACACCGAACACGGTGATACGAGGCTTGAGTTCTTCCTGTCCGGGCATCGAAAGGTTCAATGTCATGATCTGTCCGCCTGAGTTTAGCCCGCATATACGAGCGTTTTTGTGCCTAATCCGTTATGATGTTAACCCGAACCATGGGGATCGTCACCAAAAAAACGCCAATTTAACACTAAATATGGCAATTTTGAGCCGCTGTCACGCGGCATTTCGCCGATCACGCCATATGTAGCGGTCACCAATTGTCCTTGAACCATTTTACCGCCCTTTTCAAGGATCGCGCGGGGTAGCGATCAACCGGAATTTCAAAGTCCCACCATTCATCCTGCGGATGCGCCGCAAACAGACACAGCCCCACCGCGCTGGCAAAGCTTGGCCCCGTCACCGATTGCGGCAGGCCATGCACCCGCAAAGGCCGCCCCAGCCGGACCTGATGGCCCAGAATGCGGCTGGCCAGCCCGTCCAGCCCCGGAATCTGGCTGGCCCCGCCTGTCAGCACGATCTGCTGGCTGGGCAAATGGTCAAATCCGGCAGCATCCAGCCTTGCGCGCACGTCTTCCAGTATCTCCTCGACGCGCGGGCGCATGATCCCGATCAACTCGGCGCGGCTGACAGTGCGCCGGTCATGTTCCCAATCGCCGGTATCGCCACCGATCTCGATCATCTCGCGGTCATCCATGCCGGTGGCCACAACCCCGCCATAAAACGTCTTGATCCGCTCGGCGGTTGATGTGGGCACCCCCAACCCCATAGAGATATCGCCGGTCACATGATCACCGCCCATACGCACGCTATCGGCAAAGATCATGTGCTTTTTCATAAAAATGGAAATGCCGGTGGCCCCGCCCCCCATATCGATACAGGCGGCCCCAAGCTCCTGCTCATCCTCGACCAGGGCCGAAATCCCCGACACATAAGAGGATGACGCCACCCCGGCCAGTTCCAGATCACAACGCTTGACGCAATAGGCAAGGTTCTGGATCGCGGCGGCATCCACCGTCAGCATATGCATATCCGTTGACAGCCGCATCCCCATCTGACCGCGCGGATCGCTCAGCCCGGTTCGGTGATCAAGGGCAAAGTTCACCGGCTGCGCATGCAAAACCTCGCGCCCCTCGCCATAATCGGGCAGATCACAGGCACTCAGCACGCGGCTGACATCCTGCTCGGTCACAACATGGGTTTCCAGATCGATCGCACCGGCAAGGCCGTAGCTGCGCGGATCGGCCCCGGCAAAACAGGCGATGACATGATCAACGCGGATATTGGCCATTTTCTGCGCGGCCTGCACCGCGGTGCGGATCGCGCGCTCGGTTTCCTGCATCGCGTCGATCTCGCCAAAGCGCACGCCGCGTGACCGCGTTGTCGCCGCGCCGATCACCCGGAACCCGGCCTGCCCCGCCATCGACCCCACGCCATCGGCCTCTGCGCTGCGCTCGGCCCCGTCAAAGCGCAGCACCAGACAGGCAATCTTGGAACTGCCGACATCCAGAATAGCAACAACGCCACGCTGCATGGCGACACGGCGCATGTTCCGCATGGCGCGCTGGCTGTCATAAAGCTCGATCATCGTCTGGCCATCCCCGCATTGGTTTTCTGCAATTCACGCCACTGCTCGACAGCGGCCTCGTTCATTCGGATCGTCGGGCGCGCGGCCAGACGCATATCGACCACGGACAGGTCACGCTCCAGCATCTCATGCACCTGCCCCAGCGCGATCACCCGCTCCAAGGCCTGCACAGGCGCATCCTCAGGCAGCAGGATGCGCTGGTCACGGTCCAGCACCACATCCCAGCGCCGCTCACCGATCCGCACCAGACCGCGCATCCTTGCGCCCAGCGGACCTGCCGCGCGCACCAGATCCAGCGCCTCGGTCACATGTTGGTCAGCGCCCTCGCCCGCGATCAGCGGCAATGTGGCATGCGCCTCGCGGGTGGCGGCGGGGCCTGTCACAAAACCGGCCGCATCCAGCACCACAAGGCCATCGCCCCTGCGCCACACCACCGCGGGAATACGCTCGGTCACATCCACCTGCAAAATCCCGCCAGAGCGGACACGCAGCCGCGCATCCGACACCGCAGGCAAGGCACGGATCGTGGCCAGAATCGCCTCCAGCTCCAGATCAAAACTGCTCAGCGGAAATTCCAGCGCCACCGCATCGCGGATATCAGCCGCCACAGTACTGCTGGCCCCATCAATCGCCATCAGATTAACCATGAATTCGGGCCGGGTCTGGAACTGCTCACGCAGGTCCACAACCACACCAAAGACAGCCTCGCGCCGGGTATCATCGGCCATATAGGCGGTGACCGCACCAAAACAGATGGCAAAGGGCAAACCGATCCGCAGCAAATTGCGATAAAGCGGCGTCAGCATCAGCCGCTGCATCCGGTAGGCCCAGCGCGAGGGGGCCGGATCAAGGCGCGGCCCTATCTGTTGCATGATGCATCCTCGACCATCCAGCGACACATCGCGCCAAAGGAAATCCCCGCCACCTGCGCCTGTTCCGGCGCCAGCGATGTCGGCGTCATGCCCGGCTGGGTATTGGTCTCCAGCAGCACCAGCCCCGCCAGACCACGCGCCTCATCCCAGCGGAAATCGGTCCGGCTGACACCGCGGCACCCCAGCGCACGATGCGCGCGCATGGCGTAATCCAGACAGGCGCTGGAAATCTCGTCAGGAATATCGGCTGGCACCACATGGCGCGAGCCGCCAACCGTGTATTTGGCATCATAGTCATACCAGCCATCGGTCAGGATATCCGTCACGCCCAAGGCCCCCGGATCACCGTTCTTGTCGCCCATCACGGTAGTCGTCATCTCGCGCCCCGGCGCAAAGCTTTCAACCATCACGATGCCCGGCATGTCAGCTGACAGGTGCGGTGGCGCATTCGCCGCCTCATGCACGATATAGACCCCGACGCTGGAGCCCTCATTGTTCGGCTTGACCACATAGGGCGGCGCCATCACATGGCGCGCGGCGGCCTCCTCGCGGGGCACCAGCACGCTGTCTACAACAGGCAGGCCAGCGGCGCGGAACACATCCTTGCTGCGCTGCTTGTCCATCGCCAAAGCCGATGCCAGCACACCTGAATGCGTATAGGGCAGGCCCAGCCATTCCAGCAGGCCCTGCACGCAACCATCCTCGCCCCAGCGGCCATGCAAGGCGTTGAACACAACATCGGGTGCGATGTCACGCAAGCGTGCCGGCAGGTCAGGCCCCGCATCCACAGCGATGACCTCAAACCCCTCTGCCTGCAATGCGCTCACGCAGTCGCGCCCGGATGCCAGCGACACCTCCCGCTCAGCCGAGGGGCCGCCCATCAATACCGCAACTCTGGAGGGTGTCCTGCCCGACATACCCAATTTGTGCCTCAGTTCACGGGCCTTGGATGACCCTTAATGTTTGATAGTGCCTGTTAACCGCCGTCCGGGGTCGTTTCTCCGACCCTCATGATTTCCCACTGTAACGTGATCCCGGTTGAATCGTAAACCTTTTTTCGCACCATCTCGCCAAGGTTTTCCAGATCGGCCGCGCTGGCCCCGCCCGCGTTGATCATGAAATTGGCATGCATCTCGCTCATCTGCGCCCCGCCCAGCCGCGCGCCGCGCAATCCCGCATCCTCGATCAGCTTCCACGCCTTCAGATCATGCAGGTCATCCGCCTGCCCTGTGCTGGAAAATCCGGCCGGATTGCGAAAGGTGCTGCCCGCGCTGCGCGCCTTGGTGGGCTGGGTCGCATCGCGCTTGGCGATCTGCGCCTCCATCCGTGCCGCCAGCAGATCAGGCGCGCCTGCCGGGGCCTCAAACGTGGCCGAGACCACCACCCAATCCGCAGGCAAGGCGCTGTGGCGATAGCGCAGACCCAGCTCCTGCACCGTCAGGCTGCGGATATCGCCCGCGCGGGTCACCACCTCGACGCTGACCAGAACATCGGCCATATACAACCCGTAGCATCCCGCATTCATCCGCACCGCGCCGCCAATGCTGCCCGGTATGGTGCGCAGAAAGGTCAGATCCAGCCCCGCCGCCGCCGCGCGGCGCGCGACATGCGCATCCAGCGCCGCCGCCCCTGCGCTGACGCGGTTGCCCGCAATCTCGATCCCGTTGAAACCGCGCCCCAGCCGGATCACCACCGCACGCAATCCGCCATCGCGCACGATCAGATTGCTGCCCACCCCCATCGGAAACACCGGATAGGCCGGATCAAGCGCGCGCAGAAACACAGCCAGATCATCGCGGTCCGCTGGCTGGTATATCCAGTCGGCAGGCCCGCCCACGCGCAGCCATGTCAGCTCTGACAGCGGCTTGCCCCGCGTCAGGCGGCCACGCAACCCGTCAATCCTGTCCACCGCCAACATGTCATTTCCCCATTTTGCGGCGCATCCAGCGGCCCAGATAGACCAGCGGCCAGCGCAGCATGCTCATCCCCGCCGCCAGCACCAAAAGGCCAACCACGGGGCCATTCTCATAGGTGACATAGCCGACAAGGGGAATACCCAGCCCGATCAGGATATAGGCACGCCGCCAATGGGAATCCCGCGACGGGATCATCGCGGCCAGATTCGCCGCCAAGGCCCAGACACAGGCAAGGATCAGGGAAATGCTCATTGCTGCCGCGCCGCCTGTTTCTTCTTGCCCCAAATATCCAAATCCGGCCGCCCCCGCACAACCTGCCATTTGCGGGCAGGCACCACCGGATCAGCCCTGCAGCCGGGCGGGCAGATTATTCGCCCACGCGCTGATGGTGCCCGCGCCCAGACAGACCACCATATCGCCGGGGCCGGTCTGTTCGCGCACCAGCCGCAGCAGATCATCCTCGTCATTGACCGCACGCGCATGGCGATGGCCGTGCCGGATCAGCCCGGCCACCAGATCATCGCGGCTGGCCCCCGCGATCGGGGCCTCGCCCGCGGCATAGACCTCGGCGATGGCCACGACATCGGCCTCGTTGAAACAGCCGCAAAACGCCTCGAACAGGGTGGACAGGCGCGAATAGCGATGCGGCTGGTGCACCGCGATCACACGGCCTGACGTGGCCTGCCGCGCCGCTTTCAGCACGGCGGCAATCTCGACCGGATGGTGCCCGTAATCGTCGATCACGGTCACGCCGCCCACCTCGCCCACGCGTGTAAAGCGCCGGTTGACCCCGCCAAAGGCCGCCAATGCGCCCCTGATCTCCTCGGCTTTCATCCCCAGATGCCGCGCCACGGCGACAGCCGCCAGCGCGTTGGACACGTTGTGATCCCCCGGCATCGGCAATGTGCAGCCCTCGATCACGATATCCTCGGCCTGCAGCGCGATATCGAAATGCGCCACACCCGCCTCATAGCGCAGGTTCAGCGCGCGCACATCGGCCTGCGCGTTGAACCCATAGGTGATCACGCGGCGATCGGTGATCTTGCCGACAAGGCTGCGCACCTCAGGATGATCGGTGCAGCACACGGCCACGCCGTAGAACGGGATATTCGACACGAAATCGACAAAGCCCTGCCGCAGCCGGTCAAAATCGCCCCAATGTTCCATATGTTCAGGGTCGATATTGGTGACGATGGCGATGGTCGCGGGCAGGCGGTTGAAGGTGCCGTCGCTCTCGTCGGCCTCGACCACCATCCATTCGCCCTGCCCCATCCGCGCGTTGGAGCCATAGGCATGGATGATCCCGCCATTCACCACCGTAGGGTCCACCCCGCCCGCCACCAGCAATTCGGCCACCATGGTTGTGGTTGTGGTTTTGCCATGGGTGCCGGCCACGGCGATATTGGATTTCAGGCGCATCAATTCGGCCAGCATCTCGGCCCGGCGCACCACGGGCAGGCCCATGCGGCGCGCCTCGTCCAGTTCGGGATTGCCCGACTTGATCGCGCTGGAGATCACGACAACCTGCGCCCCTGTCAGATTTTCCGCCGCCTGCCCCTCGAATATGGTTGCCCCAAGCCCCGCCAGACGATCCGTGATCTTGGTGGTTTTCTGGTCCGAACCTTGCACGCTATAGCCATGGTTCAGCAATACCTCGGCAATGCCAGACATGCCGATGCCGCCGATGCCGACAAAATGGATCGGTCCGACATCGCCGGGAAGTTTGGTTGCCGCGTTCATCTTTTGCCTTTCGGGGTCTTGGGTGTCTCGGCCCGCCTTGCGCCTGCCCGCTTTGCACCTGCCAGCGCCTCGACCATATCGGCCAATGTCTGCGCCGCATCGGGGCGGCCACATGACAGCGCGGCGCGGGCCATATCCTCGGCCCCTTGCGGGTTGTCCAGCACCAGCATGATCTGTTCGGCCAGTGCCTGCGCCTCCAGCCTGCTTTCGGGGATCAGAATCGCCGCCCCCGCATCGACCAGCCCGCGCGCATTGGCGCTCTGGTGATCGGCGGTGGCCGCAGCATAAGGGATCAAGATCGACGGGCGGCCAATCACGCTGAGATCCGCCACGCTGGATGCACCCGCACGGCTGATGACAAGCTGCGCCTCGCTTATCCGGCGCGGCACATCCTGAAAGAAGGGCTGCACATCGGCGTCAATCCCGTGTTCGGCGTAAAAGGCGGTGACACGCGCACCATCCTCGGCGCGGGCCTGATGGCTGACGCGGATGTTGCGGCGCATCGCATCGGGGATCAGCGCCACCGCTTCGGGCACCACATCCGACAGGATGCGCGCGCCCTGCGATCCGCCCATCACAAGGATCGACATCGGGTAAGCACCCGGCGCGATATAGCCCGCGCCCGCGCGTTCCAGCACAGAGCCGCGCACCGGATTGCCGACATCCACCCCCGCGACACCGCCGGGCAGATCGGTGGGCCAAGTGCCGCAAGCCACCTTGTCCACACGCGGGGCGAACAGTTTGTTCACCCGCCCCAGCACACCGTTTTGTTCATGGATCATCCGCGGCAGCCGCAGCGCGGTCGCCGCCGCCATCGCCGGAATCGCCGGATAGCCGCCAAAACCCACCACCGCCGCAGGCCGGTCACCGCGCATCCGCCACCACGCGCCCAGAATGCCGCCCGCCACCCGAAACGGCACCATCGCCTTGGCCAGCAGCCCGCCGCGCGCGAATGTGGCGCTGGCGATCTGTTCAATCTCGACCGAATGGGGAAAGCCGCCCGTATAGCGCGCACCGCGTGCATCGGTGCTCAGCTTCACGCGCCAGCCGCGCCGCAGCATCACCTCGGCCAGCGCTTGCGCGGGAAACATATGCCCGCCCGTTCCCCCTGCAGCAATGACCAGCAGCGGCGCGTCGATATTCATCTGACCCGCCCCCTCAGGATATCTCCGATCTCGCCCTGCGGCCGTGTCCGCGTAAAGGCCAGCAACATCCCGATGGCAATGCCCCCCGCGATCAGGGATGATCCGCCATAGCTGACAAAGGGCAGCGTCATGCCCTTGGCGGGCAGCAGACGCACAGCCACGCCCATATTGATCATCGCCTGCACACCGAACATACAGGCCAGCCCGGTGCCCGCCAGACGGATGAACGGATCGCGTTCACGCATCAGGCGCAGCAACGAGCGCACCACGACAATGGCGTAAAGCACGATGATACACAGAACCAGCACCAGCCCGTATTCTTCAGCCGCGACCGCGATGATGAAATCGGTATGCGCATCGGGGAGCGACCATTTCACCTCACCGCCGCCAACGCCGACACCGAAAAAGCCGCCCTCTTGAATGGCATTTGTGGCATAGCCAAGCTGCGTGCGTGGATCGACATCAGGGGTCAGGAACCCGTCGATGCGGCGGGCGAAATGTTCGGAATTGCTATAGGCGAAGGATCCGCCCAACACGACCAGCCCGGCGATGGCCACCAACAGCACCATCGGCGCGCCTGCCACAAAATACATCACACCCCAGCCGAACAGCACCAATGCGGCCTGCCCGAAATCAGGCTGCAAGGCCAGCAACAGCACAATCACCGCAGCAAGGATCAGCGACCACAGCCGCCCCGGCGGGCCATTGATCTCTTGCCCTGCCGCCAGCATCCATGCCGCGACCACGATGTATCCGGGCTTGAGGAATTCGGACGGCTGCACGCTGGCAAAGCCCAGCGAATACCAACGCATCGCGCCTTTGCCGAAATCGGTGCCGAAAAACGGCAACCCCATCAGCGCGATGAACGCGCCGACAAAGCCGACAACCGCCAGACGGCGCACCACAAGCGGTGTCATCATGGATGTCAGGAACATCGCAATCAGGGCCAGACCACCGAACAGGGCCTGCCGCTCGACATAGTAGAACGGCGGCAATCCGGTTTTGGATGCCAGCGGAGGAGAGGCGGCAAAGCCCAGCAGCAAGCCTATTCCGAACAGGATCAGGATGCAGGACATCGACCAGCTGTCGATGGTGCGCCACCATTTGGGAAAAACGGGCTCCGCGTTCCTGACCGGAACCGAGCCATAGACCATCTCTGTCATGGGTTAACCGCCGTACACTGCCTCGAAGAACGCCCCTTTTCGGGGTCTGTGCCCGAGTGTAGCGCGAAAATTACCGCAATGAAAGCCTTATCCCCCGTCTTGGCCCTTGCCTTATGGGGCAAATCACGCCACCTCGCCGTCCATGCAGGTTGACACATTGATCCTTGGTGCCGGAGCCGCCGGGCTGATGGCCGCCGCCCATAGCGGGGGGCGCACGCTTGTTGTGGATCACGCCCGCGCACCGGGCGAGAAAATTCGCATTTCCGGCGGCGGGCGGTGCAATTTCACCAATATGCATACCAGCCCCGCCAATTTCATCAGCCGCAATGCGCATTTCTGCAAATCGGCGCTGAAACGCTATACCCAGTGGGATTTTCTGGATCTGGTCGCGCGCCATGGCATTGCATGGCATGAAAAGACACTGGGGCAATTGTTCTGCGATATCTCGGCCAAGCAGATCGTGGCGATGCTGCTGGCCGAGATGCGCGATGCGGGGGCTGATCTGTGGCTGCAGACCAAGGTTCTGGGCATTGCCAGGGAGGCGGCAGGCTTTGCCGTCACGTTAGAGCGTGAGGGGCGGCAGACCGTGGTGCAGGCGGCAAATCTGATCGTGGCGACAGGCGGCAAATCCATCCCCAAAATGGGGGCCACCGGTCTGGCCTATGACATCGCGCGCCAGTTCGGCCATGCCCTGACCGATATCCGCCCCGCCCTTGTGCCGCTGACCTTCCAGCCGGATCGCTTTGCACCGCTGGCCGGGGTGGCGCTGCCCGTCACCGCGGGTTGCCATGATACCGCCTTTGACGAGGCGATGCTGTTCACCCATCGCGGCCTGTCCGGCCCCGCGATCCTGCAAATCTCCAGCTACTGGGCCGAGGGGGAGGCCATCACCATCAACCTGTTGCCCGCCTCTGATCCGTTCGAGGTGCTGCGCGCCCAGCGGCAGGCCAGCGGGCGGCGGCAGATGGGCACGGTTCTGGCACAAATGCTGCCCACGCGGCTGGCCGATCACCTGACAGCGGATTGGGGGCTGGCAGGCAATCTGGCCGATCAAAGCGATCCCAAGCTGCGCGCGCTGGCCGACCGGCTGACCGGCTGGGAATTGCTGCCCACCGGGTCCGAGGGGTATCGCACCGCCGAGGTCACTTCGGGCGGCGTCGACACAGACGGGCTGTCTTCGCAATCCATGATGTCCAAAACCTTGCCGGGGCTTTATTTTATTGGCGAGGCGGTGGACGTGACCGGCTGGCTGGGCGGCTACAACTTTCAATGGGCATGGTCCAGCGGCGTGGCCGCAGGCCGTGATATCGCGGCGCGAACGGGCTAGGCCGTGCGGTCGCCGTCACGCGGGGTGGCGTGATAACCTGCGTGTGGGGCACTTTATCCCCGCCCAGCCCTCCAACCTCGGCGGATGGCACAACGCCTGCAAAATCGCCGCCCCGGGGGGCGTGACGGCGATCGCGCG
>JBLRWJ010000030.1:23773-25417 GCA_047921315.1 Rhodobacterales bacterium
GATGGCACAACGCCTGCAAAATCGCCGCCCCGGGGGGCGTGACGGCGATCGCGCGGCGGCGCGTGCCGCGCCTTGTTCCGCGCGGGGTGGCTGGGCCTAACCCTGCAACCCCGCCAGAACCCTTGCGGAAAAATCCTCGCCGCGCTGTTCGAAATTGTCATACTGGTCGAAACTGGCGGCGGCAGGGGCCAGCAGGACAACCTCGCCCGGCTCGGCCTCGGCCATGGCGCGGGCCACGGCTACGTCCATCGTGGTGCAGACCTCGGCCTCGACCCCACGCAGTTGCAGCGCGAACCCCGCCGCCTCGCGCCCGATCACATAGGCTTTGACCACCGATCCCAGCGCATCCTGCAACGCCGCCAACCCGCCCTCTTTCTCCAGCCCGCCGCAGATCCAGCGGACCTTGTCGAAAGCCGCCAGCGCCTTGGCCGCACTATCGACATTGGTGGCCTTGGAATCGTTCACATAGCGCACGCCGCCCGCCTCGGCGATGGTCTGGCTGCGATGCGGCAGACCGGGATAGCTGGCCAGCGCCGCCTCGATCACGCGCGGGGCCAGCCCCAATGTGCGGCACACAGCATAGGCCGCGCATGCGTTTTGATGGTTATGCGCCCCCGGCAGCCCCGTCATCTGGCGCAGATCAATCGCCGTGACCTGTTTGCCCTTGCGCCATTCGGCCAGAAACCCCTTGCGCGCAAAGACATGCCAGCCCGGTCCGGTCAGCTTTTGCCCTGATGAGATGCGGATCACCCGGTCATCGCCCGGCCCCTCGGCCAACTGGTTGGCCAGATACAGCCCCTCCACCTCATCCACACCGATAATGGCGCGGTCCGGCCCGCCTTCGGCAAAGAGGCGGCGCTTGGCCGCGAAATAGCCGCCCATGCCGCCGTGACGGTCCAGATGATCGGGGCTGAGATTGGTAAACACCGCCACATCCGGCGTCAGGGCGCGGGCCAGATCGGTCTGATAGCTGGACAGTTCCAGCACGACAACACCGCCATCGCCGGGCGGATCGATATCCAGCACACCGCGCCCGATATTGCCCGCCAGCTGCGCCTCGCGGCCCACATGATCCAGAATGTGGTGGATCAAGGCCGATGTCGTGGATTTCCCGTTTGATCCGGTCACGGCCACAACACGCGGGGCGCTGTCAAACCCGTCCCAGTCATCCACCGCCAAGGACCGGAAAAACAGCCCGATGTCATTATCCACGGGCACACCCGCCGCCAGGGCCGCAAGCACCACCCGGTTGGGATGCGGGTAAAGATGTGCAATGCCGGGGCTGACGATCAGACTGCTGATATCGTCCAAGGCCCCGGCCCGCGACAGATCGCGGATCTCGAACCCTTCGGCGGCGGCCCCCTCACAGGTGCCGGGGTTGTCATCCCAGCAGATCGGCACCGCGCCACCCGCCGCAAGGCTGCGCGCCGTGCTCAGCCCGCTGCGGCCCAGCCCCAGCACAGCCACCTTCTGTCCCTCAAATCCGCGCACCGGAATCATCTGCTGCCCCTTGCCCATTGCCTGACCCTTGTTGCGCCAGACAATGCGATGCGGCCCGGCAGACCGCAAGGGCAGGCAAAAGACCGCTTTCACCTGCAATCTTGGCAAATCATATTGGCATCCTTGTTCAGGCACCCTATCTAG
>JBLRWJ010000031.1:0-25282 GCA_047921315.1 Rhodobacterales bacterium
TATTGAAAAAAATCGGTCGTGCTTGGCGCTTACCACCTGCGAAACAGCAGAGGGACAGCCATGTTTGCCGTGACCAACCTGACCAAGACATTCGGGGCCAATATCGCCTGTGACGATGTCAGCTTTGCCGTGTCAGAGCCGAAGATGATCGGGATTATCGGGCGTTCTGGTGCAGGCAAGTCGACGCTTTTGCGGATGCTGAACCGCCTGACCGATGCGACATCGGGTGCGGTGTTGTATGAGGGGCGCGATGTTCTGAGCCTTAAAGGGGCGCAGAAGCGGGCGTGGCAATCTGATTGCGCGATGATTTTCCAGCAGTTCAATCTGGTGCCGCGCATGGATGTTGTCAGCAATGTGCTGCATGGCACGCTGAACCGCCGCTCGACGCTGGCGACGATGTTCAATCTCTATCCTGCCGCCGATATCGCGCAGGCGATTGCCATTCTGGACCGGTTGGGCATTGCCGCGCATGCGCCCAAACGCGCCGAGGCGCTGTCAGGCGGGCAGCAGCAGCGCGTGGCGATTGCGCGGGCGCTGATGCAAGACCCCAAGATCATTCTGGCCGATGAGCCCATTGCCAGCCTTGATCCGATGAATGCCCAGATCGTGATGGAGGCCCTGCGCCGCATCCATGAGGAAGATGGCCGCATGGTCATTGCCAATCTGCACACGCTGGATACCGCGCGGCGCTATTGTGACCGCGTGATCGGGATGCGCGACGGGCGTATCGTGTTTGACGGCGCGCCCGAGCAACTGACCACTGGCGTTGCGCGCGACATTTACG
The DNA here is from genome assembly GCA_047921315.1 of Rhodobacterales bacterium. Classification (GTDB taxonomy): domain Bacteria; phylum Pseudomonadota; class Alphaproteobacteria; order Rhodobacterales; family Rhodobacteraceae; genus Seohaeicola. The sequence continues at coordinate 785 of JBLRWJ010000031.1, forward strand.
GGGCCGACGCGCGCTTTAGCGAGGAGGCCACCAGCACCAGCATCGCGGCGCTGGAGCGATCCGATGCCGCCATGCGCGCGATCCGCGAGGCCGAAGCCATCGTTTGACACTGAAACCGCTCCTGTCGCAGATCGCGCGGGGGTTTTTACCAATGGAGAAACCCATGAAAAAACTGTTAGCCGCAATGGTTGCCACAACGGCCCTGATCAGCCCCGCGCTGGCGCAGGACCAGATCACCGAATTCCGCATCGGTATTATGGGCGGCGAGAACGCGCAGGACCGGATGACATCAAACGAGTGTTTCCGCGCCAAGACCGAGGCACTGCTGGGCGTGCCGACCCGTCTGTTCACCCCTGCCGATTATGACGGTGTGATCCAGGGCCTGCTGGGCGGCACCATCGATCTGGCATGGCTGGGCGCATCGGCCTATGCCAAAGCCTATATGACTGATCCTGAAGCGATCCAGCCTGTCATGGTCAAGACCAATATGGATGGCTCTTACGGCTATCACGCCATCGGGTTTGCCCGCGCGGATAGCGGTATCACATCGCTGGACGATATGAAGGGCAAGGTGTTTGCCTTTGGCGATCCGAACTCCACCAGCGGCTTTCTGATCCCGGCCATCGAAATCCCCGAAGCTGTGGGCGCGACGATGCAGTCAGGTGATTACTTTGGCGAGGTCAGGTTTGTCGGCGGGCATGAGCAGACCATCGTCGCTGTGGCCAATGGTGATGTCGATGCTGGCGTGACTTGGGCTGATGGCATGGGCGAGTGGGAAGATGGCTACAATTCCGGCGCGCTGCGCAAAGCATCGGATTCCGGTCTGGTCGATATGAATGATCTGGTCGAGATCTGGAAATCCAAGACCATCCCCGAAGGTCCGATCGTGCTGCGCAAATCGCTGCCCGAGCGGGTCAAGATCGAAATGACCACGCTGATGGCGTCGCTGCCCTATATGGACCCCGCTTGCGCCTATAACTTCATGGCGGGTGAGGCGCTGGGTTTCCAGCCGATCAACCATGATGCCTATATCTCGATCATCGCGGCGCGCAAGTCGCAGATGTAATGTGAAGCATTCACCGGACCGGGCCCTGATCGCGGGGCCCGGTTTCTTTTGCAAGGGACAGCCGATGGCAGATGTGGTGACAGGCGGGCCGCTTGGTGGGCAATCCGGCACGCAGCGCGTGCAGGACAGCTATATGGAGATGGTGCGCCGCAAGCGGATGTATGGCGGCATGATGCTGATCATCTTCACCGCGCTGATGGTGTCCGGTTTCATGCTGGCGGATGCGCGCAATGCCGGCGGGTTCTGGAACGGCATCGGCAATGTGTTCCAGTTCCCCTCAGAGGTGCTGGCGGAAGCGGGTGAAAAGATCCATCTGCTGCCTGCGCTGATGGTCAAATTCTTCCCGTCACTGTTGGAGACAGTCAACATCGCCGCAGCCTCGACCCTGCTGGGGGCGTTGCTGGCGATTGTGCTGTCGCTGCTTTCGACGCGCGGTCTGGCGCTGTGGCCCCGGATGATCCCTGTCTTTCGCCGCATCATGGATGTGATGCGCGCCATCCCGGAGATTGTGATCGCACTGGTGCTGATCTTCATTCTGGGCGGCGGGCCGGTGCCTGCGATGATCGCCATTGCGCTGCATACGGCGGGCGCGCTGGGCAAGCTGTTTTCCGAGGTGAACGAGAATGCCAGCCTGCAAGCCGTGGAGGGGCTGCATTCGGTCGGGGCCAGTTGGAGCCAGCGCATGTTGCTGGGTGTGATCCCGCAAGTGGCCCCTAACTACCTGAGCTACGGGTTGCTGCGCTTCGAGATCAACATCCGCGCCTCGGCCATTCTGGGTTTTGTCGGGTCAGGCGGGATCGGCTATGACCTGAGGAATGCCTTTAGCTGGGGGCAGGGACGCTATGACGAGGTGGCGGCGATCTTTCTGCTACTCTTCGGCACGATCGTGTTTTTCGACCAGATATCAAGCCATTATCGCAACAAACTGGTGGGAAGGGTCTGATCATGGCCATGCTTGATACATCAATCCCGCAAGAGGCGGCGGCGCTGGCCCTGTTCCGGCGCAAGCGGATTGTCGCATTGTCTGTGCCAGCCGTGATCCTTGCCTATTTCGTCTATATCTTCTTTGCCTTCGATATTCCCGGTCTGGCGGAGCGCGCGCGGATGGACAATGCGCGGATCCTGATCGCCGACAGCTACAGCTACAAGACCCATGTGACCCGCGACAACCGCAATGGCGGCATCAGCATGGCGATCGAGGGGGAAGCGAAAGGGGCCTATCCTGCGGGCATGACACCGGACTGGGTCGAGATGCGCGGGCCGGATGCGGTGCGTGTGACCTTGCCCAGACACCATTTTGTCGAGATTGACGGCGATATCGCCCGCTTCACGATACCAGATTACGGTGTGATCACCCTGACCCCGACAGCGCAGGGGGTAGATATGGAGCTGCCCACAAACGCGGTGCCTGACTGGATCAATGCGGCATCGAACCGGGTGGTGATCACCACGGATGCGGGCCGGATGAGCATGACCCGCGCGCGGACGGAAGTGTTTCGCTATTCCTTCGGGTGGGAGCTGTTCTGGTTCACGCTCAACAGCCCGTTTTATGGCAAATCGCCGGGCGAACTGGCCGGGCTGGCGCTGTCCGGTGATCAGGTTGTGGCCGGTAAATCCAATGTGGCGGCGATGGCTGGCGATGTGTGGAACAACCAGATGTGGCGGCACAAGGATGTGCTCTGGGCGATATTCGAGACAGTGCTGATGGCGTTTCTGGGCACGATGGGGGCGGCGTTGATCGCGCTGCCGCTGGCCTTAATGGCGGCGCGCAACTTTATGCGGCTGGGCACGGTGCGCTTTGCGATCCGGCGGGTGTTCGACTTTGTGCGCGGGGTTGACGGGCTGATCTGGACGATCATCCTGAGCCGCGCCTTCGGCCCCGGCCCGATGACAGGGGCGCTGGCGATCCTGATCACGGATTCCGGCGGCTTTGGCAAGATGTTCTCGGAGGCGTTGGAAAATGTGGATGACAAACAGATCGAGGGCGTGCAATCCACCGGCGCGACACCGTTGCAGCGCTACCGTTTCGGGGTGATCCCGCAGATCATGCCCATTCTGGCCAGTCAGGTGCTGTATTATCTGGAAAGCAACACCCGCAGCGCCACTGTGATCGGGGCGATTACGGGCGGCGGGATCGGGCTGTTGCTGACGCAGGCGATCATCACCCAGAAGGATTGGGAACAGGTCACCTATTATATCGTGCTGATCGTGCTGATGGTGATGGTGATGGATACCATTTCAGGCGCGCTGCGGCGGCGGTTGATCAAGGGCGATGACAGCGGGCATTGACCCCGTCGTTTTTGAGTATTTGCAGAACAATGAAGGGGCGGGCGGTGTGACGGACCTCAAGGCGGATGCGGCGATGGTGCATCCTGATTGCCAGATCGTGGATGTGACATTCGGGGCGTGGTGCGAGATCGGGCGCGGCAGCCGTGTGGCGCATAGCGATATCGCCAGTTTCGTGCGCATTGGAGCCACCGATCATCCGCTTGACCGGGCAAGCCTGCATCATTTCATGTATCGCAGCGCGGCCTATTGGCCGGACGCGCAGGACGATGCGGACTGGTTTGCACAGCGCCGTGCGCGGCGGGTCGTGATCGGGCATGATACATGGATCGGGCATCATGCGCAGGTCAAGCCGGAGGTGATGCTGGGGCATGAGGCCGTGGTGGCATCGGGTGCGGTGGTCACGCGGGATGTGCCGCCCTGTGCGATTGTGGCGGGTGTGCCGGCGCGGGTGATCAGGATGCGTCTGTCTGATGATCTGGCAGCGCGGATGATCACGCTGGCGTGGCGGGATTGGGACCATGCGCGGTTGCGCGATGCACTGGATGATTTTCGCGCCCTGCCAGTGGCGGCCCTTCTGGCGCGCGATAAGGCGGGTTGAGCGGCGCGCGGTTATTCCGCCGCGAGAGCCATCTGCGCGCGCCCGCCCAGAAAACGGTGCGCCGCATCGCCTGTCAGGTGGGTCAGGCGGCCTGCGACAAGCGTCGCCTCGACCTGCCGCGTTGCCGCGTTGATAATGCACAGATCGGCGCGTTTGCCATAGTCAATCACCCCGCGATCCGCCAGATGCAGGATTTCCGCCGGACGGGCCGAGATCATCGCCCAAGCGGCGGGCAGGTCCAGCACAGCGTCATCCACCAGCCGGAATGCAGCCTGTGCCAGTGCGGCGTAGTCGTAATCCGACACCAGCGCATCGCACAGGCCCCGCCGGATCAGATCTGTTGCGGCGATATTGCCAGATTGCGATCCGCCGCGCGCCACATCGGGCGCGCCCATCAGCACCGGATCATTGACCGCGCGCGCCAAAGCGGCGGCGGCGCGGGCGGTGGGAAATTCGCAGATGCGCGCCCCGATCATCGAAAACCGTTCGCGGGTTTCGCCATCGGGGTCATCATGGCTGCCGTAATGGACGCCCAGCGTATCAAAGGCCTCGGCCAGACGGCACAGGTAGCGCGGCACTTGCGCCGATTGCTGGCGCGCTGCCTCGACCAAGGCCAGCTGCGCCTTGGCGCTGCGCCCGGATTTGGCGGCCCGGATGACCAGTTCCGCAGGACGCGATTGGGCCGGATGCAGCGCCTCATCCAGATGGTTGTTGAAGATCACATAGTCGATGCCATAGCGGCGCACGGCCGCCAGCAGGCGGTCTGCGGTGTCAACGGTATGTGTCTCAACCCGCAATTGCAGGCGCAGATCGGTCATCAGATGCGGGCGCAGGTTGTGCATCGCGGCCATGATACCCTCGGCCATGTCGGGGCTGCGATGCCCGCCTTCCCATGACCAGCTTTGCGCCAGCCATGCGGTTGTCACCCCGTTGGCGGCGGCATCGCGATCTGTGGCATACAGACCGGTTGCAATGGGAAACGGTGCGGACGGGCGCGGCGCGATATGCCGCCTGAACGCGTCGCCATGCAGATCGATGATGCCGGGCAGGATCAGATAGCCGGTCAGGTCAATCGCGGGCAAGGGGCCTTTGCTGATGATCCCGTTTTCAACCGCGACAGAGCGTTTCTGCATCACGCCATTGCGCAGCACGCGGGCACCGATCAGGCGGAGGGGCGGGTGTGACGGCAGCGGCATTTGCGTGATCCAGAAGCAAGAGGTCCAAAGGCGGGGTTTGCTGTGGATAACTGAAAATAATGTAGGTTCTGTGACGGCTTCATGAATCTGCTGTGATGATCAAGGTGACGTGATCGCCGATAAAGCTGGTGCGGCCATATTCGATCGGGGCGCCGTTCGGGTTGTGGTTTACCGCCACGGTTTCAAGCACCGGATCGCCTTCGCGCAACATCAGGTGGCGGGCCTCTATCGCGGTGGCGCGGCGGGCGGACAGCCTTGTGCTGGCGCGGGTATAATCGGGCACGCCGCATGCCGCCAGCGCCTGTGTCACCGATCCGGTCCGGTGCAGTTGCGCGGGGAAATCGGGTAATGGCGCGGCGGGAAAGACGCTGCGGAAATGGGCGATGGGCAGGTCATCGGCCAGAGAGATTCCCTCGGCGGTGTGAATGCGGTCTGTCGGGGTGAGATGTAGCGCCGCAGCCTCTTCGGGGGCGGCATTGCGGGTTTCGATATGCAGATAGACCTTTTGCGGCAGGCGACCGGCTGCGGCAAGGCTCTGGTGAAAGCGCACGCGTTTTCCCAGAGGGTAATCTGTGGGCCTGCGCGTCACAAATGCGCCCGCACCGCGTTTGGTGGTGATTGTGCCATCCTCGACCAGCCCTGACATGGCGTGGCGCACGGTGTGGCGGTTCACGCCAAAGCGGCGGGACAGCGCCGCCTCGGTCGGGAGGCGGTCACCGGGGCGGTATTGTCCGGCGCTGATTTCGGCCCGCAGGGTGGTGGCGATCTGGGACCAGAGCGGGGTTGCCTGTGTCATCTGTTACGAAACTTTCATGAAGCGGCGCTTGTGGGGCGGGCGGCAAACGCGTAAAAATTTGTATAGTTGTATAGTTATATAGACAAGTTTGCAAGATGTCGGGATGATGGTTGCCGGATAGACAGGTGGCGGTTGCAGAACGGAGGCGGGCATGGATCGCAAACAGTGGATCGGGGTGCTGGCGCGTGCGCCTGCGGTGGCGCTGGATCAGCTGTGGCAGGCCCTTGGGCTGGCCCCGGCCTATCAGTGGCTGCGCCCGCCCGAGATGGGGGCGCTGTTGGTCACGGCTATGTGCAGGGGCCGGACGCCGCTGTGGCGGATAGGGTGCGCGCCGGGCTGTTGATGCCGCTGGCCGCGCAAGAGCAGGCAAGGCGCAAGGCGCGGGCGGCCACAAAGGTTGAATTTTTCACGCTGGTGCGGGGGGATGATTGGTGGATCAGGCTGTGATGACGGGCAGTTTTGCCGATCCGCCAGTGCAATCCGCATGGGGCTTTCGCGCGGCGATGACTGCGATGGCGCGGCCCGGTGATAGTGTGGGCGTGAGCGGGGCACAAGCACCTGCGCCGCTTGCGGGCCGAGGCCGGGACGCAGCAGGAGGCCGCCGAATGACATTCTGCGCCCGCTCTTCCGGTCCTGTCGGACCGTCCTCGCAGACAGACCGGAGGCACCGGAATGTCTGACTACAACTTTGCCTGTCTGGATGAGCAGACCAAGCGGATGAGCCGCCGCGCCATTCTCAAGGCGCTGGCCGCACCCGGCTATCAGGTGCCCTTCGCCAGCCGCGAAATGTTGATGCCCTATGGCTGGGGCACCGGGGGCGTGCAGGTCTCGGCCGCCTGTCTGGTGCCTGAAGACCGCCTCAAGGTGATTGACCAAGGTGCGGATGACACCACCAACGCCGTCTCGCTCCGGCGGTTGTTTGAGCGCACGGCCGGTGTTGCTACCACAACCCGCACTGCCGGGGCCACCCTGATCCAGACCCGTCACCGTATCCCCGAGCAGCCGCTGATGCAGGATCAGATCCTTGTCTATCCGGTGCCGATCCCCGAGCCTTTGCGCTTTCTGGAACCACGAGAGACCGCGACGCGCAAGATGCACAGCCTTCAGGAATACGGGCTGGTGCATGTCAAACTTTACGAGGATATCGCCCGCCACGGCCAGATCGCCACATCCTACGCCTATCCGGTCAAGGTCGCGGGGCGCTATGTCATGGACCCGTCCCCGATCCCGAAATTCGACAATCCCAAGCTGGAAAGCGAGGCGATCCAGCTTTTCGGTGCGGGGCGCGAGCAGCGGATCTACGCGCTGCCACCCTATTGCAAGGTGGTCAGTCTGGATGTCGCGGATCACCCGTTCGAGGCCAGCAAGGCCGATCATATCTGTGATCTGTGCGGGGCGGCCACCTCCTATCTGGATGAGGTGATCGTCGATGATGCGGGCGGGCGGATGTTTGTCTGCTCTGACACCGATTATTGCGAGACGCGGCGCGCGGCGGGCTGCGCATCTGCGTCAGCGCGGGCGGCTCTGCCGGTGAGCGGCTGATGGCCGTGGGCGCGCGCCATTACGGCGGCATCCGCGATCAGGCGCGGGACGATCCGCAGCATGGCGATACGCAATTGCTGGTCTCCAGCGTGATGCAGGCATGAAAGGGCATTCAGGATGATCGAGATTACGGGTCTGTCAAAGGATTTTGTGTTGCACAATCAAAGCAGTGCGGTCAGTCCGATGATGCGCGATACGGCGCTGGCGCAGGCGCGTGATCTGCTGGCGCGGCTGAATATCCCCGAACGGCTTTGGTCCCTCTCGCCCACCGCCTTTTCAGGCGGTGAACCGCAGCGCGTCAATATCGCACGCGGCTTCGCCCATCCCTATCCGGCGCTGTTGCTGGACGAGCCGACAGTAAGCCTTGATGCGGCCAACCGCGAGGTAGTGCTGAGCCTGATCGAACAGGCCAAGGCGCGCGGTGCCGCGATCCTTGGTATTTTCCACGATGAGGGGGCGCGGGAACGCGTCTGCGACCGCGTGGTCGATGTGGCACGCTTTACGCTGGGGATAGCCGCATGACGGGGCGGTTGATCGCCGTGGTCGGGCCGTCAGGGGCCGGCAAGGATACGTTGCTGGGCCGCGCTGTTGCCCAAAGGCCGTCGCTGGTGCTGGTGCGCCGTGTCATCACCCGCCCGGAAGAGGCGGGCGGAGAGCCGTTTGAAGGCGTCAGCGTGGTCGAGTTCGAGGCGCGCAAATCGCGTGGGGCTTTTGCACTGCACTGGGTCGCGCATGGGCTGTCCTATGGAATCCCGGCGATGAGCACCGCCCAGATGGCCGCAGGGCGCACGGTGCTTTTCAACGGCTCACGCGCGGTGCTGCCACGGGCGCGGATGCTGTTTCCCGAACTGGGCGTGGTGGTTGTGACAGCCGATCACGCCACGCTCACCGCCCGGCTCAGGGCGCGGGGGCGCGAAAGCGGCGCTGCGTTGGACAGGCGTCTGGCGCGTGCGGATTTCGCCATGCCCGAAGGCATCCCGCACGCGGTTGTCGACAATAGCGTCACGGTTGAGGACGGTGTTCAGGCGCTGGTCGCGGTGCTGGACCGGCTATGCGGCGCGCCAAGAGGATAGCGATGGATCAGATGGAACATACCGGCGTGATCCTCGCCCATCAGGCACAGGCTGTCGATAAGGCAGGGGCGCGGCAACAGGGGCGCGATATGCGGGGCCAGCGCCTTGGCCAGCGCCTCGGCCTGCGCGCGTGGCAGCTTGCCCGTCAGGGTGATATGGAACCGGAACGCCTCCAGCACATAGGGATAGCCCCAGCGCAGCAGCAGCGCATCCTGTGCGGCTGTCAGGCGTCCGCCCGCGCGGCGGTTGTCCAGCTCGGCCTGGGTCAGGGCGGCGCGGTGGCGGTCCAGCCGCGTGACCGGCTGCGCGGCCAATGCGGCCAGCGCCTCGGTCGGCCCTTGCGGCACCAGCGCCAGAAACCCGCCCAGACGGGTCAGGGTCAAACCGTCCAGCGTGACCGGCTCCAACCCTTCGCAAAGCCGCGCCATATCGGTCATCAGCGCGCCCAGCGATGTGTCCGGCGCCAGCCGGAAGGGCGGCTTGATCGTGGCATGAAACCCGTATTTGCGCGGGGTCGCGGTGATCTCGTCCAATGGGCGGGGCAGTGGCATGTCCAGATCGGGGGGCGGTGCGGGCTGTCCGGCCAAAGCATCCCAGCCCAGCCAGCTTGCGCCAAACCGCGCCAAGGGGCCATCCGGCATCACATAAATCGCGTATCTTTGAAACTGGGTCATGTCGGAAGCCTTGAACCACGAATGTCACAATGCGGTGACACAAGTGCTGATACATCACCCGGCAGGAGCATGAAATGACTGAAACCATCCTCAATAACGCCACACTGGTCCTGCCGGACGGCACGCTGCAAGGGCATCTGGTGATCCGCGACGGTCTGATTGCCGAGATCGGCAGCGGCGTGCTGTCACAGGGGCATGATTGTGCGGGTGATCTGGTGATCCCCGGCCTGATCGAGCTGCATACAGACAATCTGGAGCGCCATATCCAGCCGCGCCCCGGCGTGGACTGGCCCCATGCGGCGGCGATCATGGCGCATGATGCGGAGCTGGCCAGCGTGGGGATCACCACGGTGTTCGATGCGATGCGCGTAGGCTCTATCCCCACGGGCATCGGGCGCTACAAACCCTATGCGCGCGGGTTGTCCCGCGAATTGCTGGACTTGCGCGCCCGGAAGGCGCTCAGGATCAGCCATTTCCTGCACCTGCGCGCCGAGATCTGTTCCGAAACCCTGATCGACGAAATGGCGCAGTTCGGCCCGGAGGACCGTGTCGGCATCGTCAGCCTGATGGATCATACACCCGGGCAGCGGCAATTCCGCGATATCTCGAAACTCAAGGCCTATGCGATGGGCAAGAACAACATCTCCGAGGATGAATTCACCGCTCATGTGGCGCGGCTTTACGATGTCAGCGCCCGTCTGGGCACCGCACATGAGGCCGCCGCCGTTGCAGAGGCGCGCCGCTATGGCGCGGTGCTGGCCAGCCATGATGATACCACGGCAGATCAGGTGGCGGTATCGGCGGGCCACGGGATCAGGCTGGCCGAATTTCCCACCACCCCTGATGCGGCAGCAGCCTGCCGCGCCCATGGGATCGCCATCATGATGGGCGCGCCCAACCTGATCAGGGGCGGCTCGCATTCGGGCAATGTGGCCGCCGCCGATCTGGCCGCGATGGACCTGCTGGATATTGTCTCATCCGATTATGTGCCCGCGTCACTGCTGACATCGGCGCTCAAACTCGGCGAGATCTGGGGTGATCTGGCGCGTGGCATCGCCACGGTGACATCCGCCCCTGCCCGCGCCGCAGGGCTGGCTGACAGGGGCCGGATCGCGCCGGGCCTGCGCGCAGATCTGGTCCGGCTGCGCCCGGTTGCTGGCAGTGCGGTGGTGCGCGGGGTCTGGTCCGCGGGGCAGCGGGTCGCCTGATCGCCCCGCGCGCGCTGCTTCTTCTTGCCTTAAATATCCAAATTCCGCCTTGGCCATTTGGCCCCCCCCCCTGAGGGGGGGCACCCCGGAGCACCGGGCGCGGCCCTGTCAGTAGTCGCGCTCGATATAGATGCCGATCCCGGTGCCGCCGTCTGAATTCAGCCGCCCGCGTACAGTGATCGAGCGGCTGACATTCAGGTTCAGGTTGATCTGCGTCTCGCCTGCCGTGTTCACCGTCAGATCGGTATAGATATTGTCCGAGATATATTTGCCCACGCGCGCCTCGGTCTCGCCTGTATCGGTGGTGCTCAGGTCCAGATCATCCACCCCGATACTGCTGCGCAACCCTTCGCTCAGCCCGTTGCCGCGCCCCGACAGGGTGCGCACGGCACCGGCCAGTTGCACGGCCTGCAGCGCGGAAATATCGGTGATGCTGCGCCCGAACAGCAACAGCGCCAGCACCTCGTCCTGTGGCAGTTCCGGGCTGGAGGTCAGGGTCAGTTCGGGTTCCGAGGCGACCCCCTCAAGCCCGATCCGGATGGCGCTGCCGGCGGCCTCGGTGTCGGCGATAAAGCGGATATAGGGATCGAAGGCGCCCTGCAGGCTGACCAGCCCTTCGGTCAGGTCCAGCCGTTTGCCAAGGATGTTGAACCGCCCGCGCACCAGATCAAACTGCCCCTGCGGGATCAGGTCTGCGGTGGTGCCGGTCAGGCGCAACCGCCCGCCCAGTTCGGCGTCCAGCCCGCGCCCGCGCACAAAAATGCGCGCCGGGGCGTTGATCAACAGATCAATCGGATAGGACACGCCCGTCCCTGCAGGGGCGGCATTCGGATCGGCGATCATGCCGGCCCAAAGCCTTGTTTGCCGGCTGGCAGCACTTTCGCCGAGATGTTCGAGATTGGGCAGATTGGCAAATGTCGGCCCCAGCGATTCCGGGATGCGCAATTCAACCGTGCCCAGATTGATCGCGCCGCCAATCTGCGCGCCGCCGGTCAGCGGGCCATTCAGGGTGACTTGCCCGTCCGCCGTTGTTTCGTACAGGTTGCGCTGGCTGAGGGTGGCGCCGCGCAAAGTGGCTGTCAGTTCGGCGGGGAAGGCCCCGCTCAGCGTGACCGGACCGGACAGCGCCACTTGTCCGCCCGATGACAGGCCGGCCTGCGCCTCGATCTGGGCGCGTCCGCCGGACAGGCGCACAGTCGCCGCCAGATCGCCCAGCGCCAGCCCCGCACCGGGCAGCACCACGCGGGCCCCGTTGGTGGACAACACCCCCGAGACCGATGACAGGTCCGGCGGGCCATTCACCGTCAGATCATAGGTCAGCAACCCGGTCACCGAATTGGGCCGCAGCCGTTCATTGGCCAGCGAGAGCGGCGCGCCCCCTTGCAGGGTCAGATTCACCCGCTGGCCATCCCCGGCCACGGTGCCGTTTGCGCGCCCGGTAATGCCCCCCGGCCCTGTGGCCGTGGCATTGATCTGCCAGTCATCGCCTTGGCTTTGCACCACCCCGGTGGCGGCGGCAGGGCCGGACAGGTCCGGCGCGATCAACCCGATGTCCCGCAAGGAGGCGTCAAACCGGATGCGGCTGTCATTGGCCGAGATGCGGCCCGTCAGGTCGGTCACCCCCTGCGGCGTGCGCAATTCGACCAGATCAAGGATCGTCATGCCCTGATCGGTCTGGCGCAGGTTGAACACAAGGCTGCTGGCCCCGCGCAACAGCGCATCGGCATTGGCCTGCCCGATGGACAGATTGGTGCCATCCAGCCTGCCATTGGCCACGCCGCTGCGGGCCAGCACATCGCCCGATATATCAAGGCTGAGCTGCCCCGCGCCCGATAGCGGGCGGCCTGCCAGCCGCGACCATGCCGACAGATTGCCCATGCTGGCGCTGATCTGCGCCTCGGCCAGCAGCAGCGCGGTGCCGTCACCTGTCACGGTGCCGGTGATGCGGGCTGTGGTGTCGCCCGGCGCCTCGGTTTCCAGTGTGATCTGCCATGTTTCGGCCTGTTGGCGCGCGCCCAGTGTCAGGGCGATGGGGCCGGACAATTCGGGCACAATCAGCGCCGCTTCGGTCAGGCGGGCGGTCAGATCAATCTGGCTGTCATCGCTGCGCAGCGCGGCGCGGCCGCGCAGATCGGTGCCGGTTGTGACAATCTCGAACCGGTCAATGCGGGTGCCTGCCGGATCACGGCTGGCCTGCAACAGCAGATCGCTGCTACCCGTGATCAGCGGATCAATGCGGGCCTGACCGATTTCCAGATCCTGCGCGGTGCCGGACAGGTCGATGTTGAATGCGCCTGTCAAGGGTTGCACGGTCCCACGCGCGGCCAGATCGGCGGCACCGGCCAGCGGTTGCCCCGACAGGATGGCAAAGCGCGACATATCGGCGGCGGTCAGGTTCAGGTCAAAACCGGCCTGCAAATCCGACAGCGCGGTGTCCCCTTCGCCAAAGGCAATCTGCGCCTTGCCGGACAGCGCGGTATCCGCGACATTCAGGGACAGATCCGTTATCTCGAACGGCCCTTGCGGTGTCCATTCAAAGCGCAGGTCGCCGGATACATCGCCGCCAAGCGCCTGTTCCAGCCCCGGATCGGCGGCGCGCAGGGCTTGGGTGACAAAGGTGATCTGTCCGTTGACCAGCCCCAGCGCTCCGGCGCCGCTGCCGCGTGCGATCAGCCCTTGGCCAGACAGGACAGCCCGCTGCGCGCGCAGATCGGGGCGGTCCAGACCGCGAATGTCCAGTTGCAGCGTCCAGCTGTCATTTTCGGCGGCGTCGAATGTCAGATCAAGATCCACCGTATCGATGCGCGTTTGCGGGCCGGACAGCGGCAGCAGCACGGCACGCCCATTGGCCGCCGCGATGCGCCCTTCCAGCGCCAGCCGTTCCGGCCAGCCATCGGCCGCCAATGCGGCAGAGCCGTTCAGGCGGATCGCATCGGCGTTCAGGTCCAGCCCGTCCAGCAGCATCCGGCCATCGGGCGTTTGGGTGGCTGTCACCGCAAGCTGGATATCGGGGCCGAAGAAATCACGATATTCCGGCGCAAAGAGAGGGGCAATATCGCCGCCGATCCGGGTGACAAGGCGGCGCGTGATCTGTGCGCCATCCGTGGCCGTATCGCCATCAGGGGCCGCATCGCGCAGCGTCTGCACGGTGACTTGCCCGCTCAGACGTTCCTGATCATCGGTGTCCAGCGCAATATCGGCGGTGAAATCATCCACCGGGGCGTCGCCTGTCACTGCCAGCCGGATAGAAGGCCCGCCGGGCAGCCCCATCAGGGTTGCCACGATGCCGCCTGCCTGTTCTTCCACCGTCATATCCAGCGCCAGATTGCGCGAGGCGTTGTTGTAAGCACCCGATAGCAGAATGCGGCCCCGCGATCCGTCAATCCGGTCAATCGCCAGTTCCGCTGATCCCTGCCCATTGGCCAAGGCGGCGCTACCGTCCAGAGTGATCTCGATGGCCTGTCCGATGACCGCCGCACCAAGGCTGACACGTTCCGCCGCCACGCGCCCGATCTGCACCGATACGGGCAATTCGGGCAGGCTGAACCCGGCCGAGGCCTCGGTGGCGGGCAGGCTGGGGTCTGGTGCGGGGGGGCGGATCAGGTCGATCTGGGCCACGCTCAGTTCGGTCACATCGATGCGGCCCCGCAACAGGGCGGCGCGGTTCCAGTTCAGCACCAGATCGCTCAGGCGCAGCCAGATGCCTTCACTGTCAGCGATGGTCAGTTCCGATATTCTGGCGTGCGAACTCAGCGCGCCCTGAAAGCCGATGATCCGCACATCGCGGCCTGCGCCGGACAGATTGTCCTCCAGCAAACCCTGCAGATAGCTGCGGTCCTGTTCCGGTGTCTGGGTCAGGCCCGGCTTGGTCAGGCCCAGCAAAGGCAGGGCCACAAGAAGAAGGCAAAGGATAAACTGTCGCATCAAAAGGCCTGTCCGATCCCGATGTAAATTTGCACGCCATCGCCTGTGTCGCCGCCAAGGGGGCCGGCCACGTCAAGCCGGATTGGCCCCACCGTGGTGTCATAGCGCAGGCCAAGCCCCGCGCCCGAATGCCATGTGCCGCTGCCGTCATAGACGGTTTCTTCACCGATATAGCCCGCATCGGCAAAACCGACCACGCTGATCGTGTCAGTCACCTTGGCGCGGACCTCACCGGAGAGACCGACAAAACTGCGCCCGCCGATCCCGCGCCCGCCACCCAGATCGACAAAGAGAGATTGGAACGGCTGGCCGCGCACGGTGCCGCCACCGCCGGAATAGAACAAAAAGTCCGGCGGCGTATCAAGGATATCCGGCCCGAACAATGACCCCAGTTGCGCCCGCCCTGCCAGAATGATCCGGTCATTGCTGCCCAAAGCCTGATAGAGGCGGGCATCAAAGCGCAAGCGCCCGCCGCTGTCATTGCCATCTGTATTGATGAAAGGTGTCGCCTCGGCCTTGAAATAGGTGCCTTCTGTGGGGTTCAGAATATCATCGCGGCGGTCCCATGTCAGCGCGCCCGGCAGGCTGACAAGGGTGAATTCACGCACCGGCAAGCGCCCAGCCACCATGCGCGGCAAAAACCGCGAGGTGACACGCGAATGTTCCACCCGCAGCCCCAATTCCCCTTCCAGCGTGTCGCTGAAGGTGCGGGTGACACCCAGACCGGCAAAGATGCGTTCGGTCAGGAAAAACTCCTCGTCCAGTTGCTCAAGCCCGACAACGGCGAAAAAGCCGGTATCGGGGCCGTAAACGGCGGGCCGGTCAAAGCGGGCGCTCAGCCCATAGTTCAGACCGCCGGTATCGGTGCCGATCCCGTCGATACTGCCCTCAACGCGGACCCGCTCGGCCCCGCCCAGAACATTGCGATGCATCCAGAACCCGTTCAGCCCCAAGCCGGTATCGCTGGCAAGCTCTGTCCCAAAGCCAAAGCGGCGGGGGCGTTCATCGACAACCGCGATTCCGATATCCAGCGCGTTGTCGGGGTTCAGCAGATCAGCCTCGGTCAGCGCGACCGAGCGGAAAGCACCGGTGCGGCGCAAGCGTTGGGTGGCTTTGGCCACATCACCTGGCTCATAGCGGGCCCCTTCGGGTATCCCGGCGATGCGGCGGATCGCGGTGGGCCGGACCGCGCCGCCGTCTTGGACGGTGACGCTGCCAAAGGTCACGGCGGGGCCGGGTGTCAGCCCGATGCGGGCATCAAGCCGCGCCTGGCTATGGTCCGCGGTGACCTGCTGGCTGGTGATATCGGCCTTGGCATGTCCGGCGCTGCGCCAGTCATCCACCGCCTCACGGGCGGCATCGGAAATGGCGGTGGCGCGTGCGATGGCACCGCGGCTGAACGCCTCCGGCGGGCGGCGACCGGGGGCCAGCGGGCCGATTTCGGCCAGACCAAAGGTAAAACGCGGGCCGGGGTTCACGCGGATTTCGGCCACGCTGATGCTGGAGGGCGGGCTGAGCGGCGCAATCTCTGCCGCCTCGCGCCCGTCAATGCGGATATTGACGGTGCCGCTGTAATAGCCGCTGGCATAAAGCAGATCGACCATGCGGCGGTAATCGGCCTGTGCGGCGGCAAGGATATCCTGCGGATCGGTCACAGCGTCACGTTCTGCCGCCATCACCAGCGATCCGGCGCTGAGCCGGTCCTTCAGCCGGTCACTGCCGCCATTGGTCAGCACCACTTCGGCCCGGTCAAGGGCGATGCCTTGATGAGGCGCGATGAAGGCCAAGAGGCTGGTTGACACAGCCAGAGCAAGACGCGCGGCGACGTTTCGGGTAAAATGGTGGGACATGATGTGTCCTTTCAATCCTGACGGTGCCTGCAAATCATGCGCACGCCATCATGCATCACGGCAAAAACATTTTGGTCAACGTAATGCGCTTGATTGCAAACTGCCACATGGTTTGCCTCACGTCTGCATCAGGATGGCGGTGTTTTTTCTGTCCCGCCGGCTGAACCGGGGCTGAACTGGGGCTTACGGGGCTGGCAGAATGATATCCGGCACGATCCCGGCGGTGTGGATGGCGGCAGCCACATCCATGCCGCGCAAGGCACCATAGCCTGTGATCAGCGCGGTTTTCAGGCCTGCGGCGGCACCGCCAAGGATATCCGTGTGCAATGTATCGCCCACCATGACGATGCGGGCGGGATCGGTGACATCGGGGCGGGCCTTGCGCGCGCGGGCCAGCGCCATGTCAAAGATTGCGGGATAGGGTTTGCCGAAAAACACCGGCTTGAGGCCTGTCTCATCGGCCAGCTGATGCGCGAAATAGCCCGGCTCCAGCGACAACCCGCCCTCTCGCGGGGCGACAAGATCGGGGTTGCCCACCAGCACCGGGCGCGGGTTGCGGCGCAGGCTGTCTGTCAGCAGGCGCTGGCGCGCGGCGGTCCAGCTTCCTGATCCCAGAAAGGCGAAACCCTGTGCCGCGTCATAGGCTGCAGGATCATCGGCAAGGAGTGTCGCGGTCATCCCGTCCAGCTCTTCCAGCCCGTAGCGCGCCTCGGCCATCAGGCCCCAGTGGCACGGTGCTTGCTGTGGCAACGCCGCCAGCAGCACATCACGGCTGGACAGCACCTGATCGGGGCCAAAGGCAAAGCCTAGCCGCTGCAGACGCGCCAGCAAAAAGCGTTTGGGATAGCCTGCGGCGTTTGACACGACCATGACATGTTTGCCCGCCGCCTGCAGCGCCGCGACATGATCCGCAGCGCCCGGAATGGCGGTTTCACCGACATTCAGCACGCCGAACGCGTCCAGCAGGAAGATATCGAAGCGATCCCGCAGCGCCAGCAGATCATCCGCACTGTCAGATCCGGCAGGGCCATGCGTCTGCGGCAGGCGGTGGCGCACGGATTGATAGGCGTCAAAGGCCCAAGCCGGGCTGTTGCGGGGCGCTGTGCTGGTTCGGGTCATGGGATCATGGCCAGCCAAAGCCAGATGGTGATGACCGAGATGGCGGTGCCCAGCAGCACCGAGGATGCCGCCACGCGCCGCGCGCGGCCATACATATTGGCGAAGATATAGCCGTTGACCCCCGGTGCCATCGCCGCTGTCAGCACCGCAGAACGAACCCCGGCCTGACCCAGATCCGTGGCGCGTCCCATCAGCCAGACAGTGGCCGGATGCAGCACCAAAGAGGCGGCAACGACATAGCCGATCACCTTGAGATCGCCCTCGGGACGGTAGCGCACCAGCACCCCGCCCAGCCCGAACAGGGCGGCAGGCAGGGCTGCGCGCACCATCAGGTCCAGCGTGCCGGTGACGGGGGCGGGCATGGGGATGCCGCCCAGATTGACGATGAAACCCAGCAAGATGCCAAGGATCAGCGCGTTGCGGAACATGGCGCGGCCCACGGTCAGCACCAGACGGGCGGGGCTTTGGCCGGTGCCGCGCGCGCGCACGATCTCCATCGTGGTGATGCCCAGACCGTAGCAAAAGGGCGAATGCACGGCGATAATGGCGTAATTGGCCACCAGCGCCTCTGCGCCATAGGCGCGCTCGGTAATGGGCAGGCCCAGCATCAGCGAGTTGGAAAAGAGGCAGCAAAAGCCGATGGCGACGCAATCTTCCCAGTCGCGGCCAAAGATGTAGCGCGCGCCCAGAATACCCGCCACGAACCCCGCCGTGGCCCCGGTATAGAAGGATAACAGCAGGCGCGGATCAAAGCTTTGGGCCAGATCAAGGTTGGAAATCGCGCTGAACAGCAGGCAGGGGATGGCGAAACTCTGGGTGAAGGTCATCAGCCCGTCAACGGCGCTATCCTTGAAATAGCCAAGCCGGACCGCAAGATAGCCCATCCCGATAACGCCGAACACGGGCAGGATCACGTCGAGAAGGGCTTGCATCGGATCGGGCCTTGCGTGGGGGGCGGGGGCAGGTGCGCTCCGCGCGGGGATATTTAGGGCAAGAAGAAGCGGGCGGATGCTGCTGCCTAAAGCGGGTAGCGGATGATCATACCGTCATAGGCGGGGGTGATATGGGCGGGTGTTTCATCGGCCACGGTTTGATAGTCGAGGTCGATATGCATATTGGTCAGCACGGCGCGGCGCGGGGCCATTTGCGCGATCCAGTCCAGCGTCATGTCCAGATGGGCATGGGTGGGATGCGGGGTGCGGCGCAGCGCGTCGATGATCCAGCAATCAAGGTTTTGCAGATGCTCCAGCGCGTCATCATAAAGGTGCACGGCATCGGGCAGGTAGGCCAGATCAAGGATGCGGAAGCCCAGCGCGTCAATGCTGCCGTGATTGGCCTTGAACGGTGTCAGGGTGATATCGCCACCCGCACCTGTGATGGTGAAGGGGCCGTTGATGGTGAACATGTCAAGGATGGGCGGGTAGGGGCTATCGGCGGGTTGCATGAAAGCATAGCCGAAGCGGGAATAGAGATCATTCTGGGTGTCGCCATCGGCCCAGACGGGCAGGCGGCGGCGCATGTTGAACACGATCATGCGCAGATCATCCAGCCCGTGGACGTGATCGGCATGGCTGTGGGTGTAGGCAACCGCGTCCAATTCGCCCACGCCCGCATCCAGAAGCTGGGCGCGCAGGTCGGGGGAGGTGTCGATCAGCACGCGGGTGATGCCATCCGGCCCCTCGCGTTCGACCAGCAAAGAGCAGCGGCGGCGGTTGTTGCGCGGATTGTCGGGATCGCAATCACCCCAATGCCCGCCAAGGCGCGGCACACCGCCGGACGAGCCGCAACCAAGGATGGTAAAGCGCATCTCGGCCATCAGGCGGCGGCCTTTTTGTATTGGGCGGCTTTGGTAAAGAGCCGGTCGAAATTGGCCTCGGTGGCGGCGGCGAAACCGGCCAGCGGCAGGCCGAAAATCTCGGCCCCTACCTCGGCGGTGTGGCGGGTATAGGCGGGCTCGTTCCGTTTGCCGCGGAAGGGCTTGGGGGCGAGATAGGGCGCATCGGTTTCCACCAGAATACGCTCCAGCGGGGCGGCGGCGAAGATATCGCGCAGTTCTTGTGATTTGGGGAAGGTGGCGATGCCGGACATCGACAGGTAGAAGCCCAGATCAAGGGCGGCGCGGGCCAGTTCCGCGCTGGAGGAAAAGCAGTGCATCACGCATGTATAGGCGCCGCGCCGGTATTCTTCGGTGAGGATGCGGGCCATGTCATCATCGGCGGCGCGGGCGTGGATGATCAGCGGCAGGCCGGATTGGCGCGCGGCGTCGATATGGATACGCAGGCTGTGTTGCTGCGCGGCAGCGCTGTCAGCGGTGTAGTGGTAATCCAGACCGGTTTCGCCGATGCCGATGCATTTGGGATGCGCCGCGACGGTCAAAAGCTGTTTGACCGTGATCAGCGGGCTATCGGCCACGGACATCGGATGGATGCCAAAGGCGTAGAACACGCTGTCATGCGCCTGCGCGATGGCGCGCACGGCGGGTTCGTTCTGCGCCTTTGTGCAGATGGTGACCATACGCGTCACGCCTGCGGCATGCGCGCGCGCGATCACGGCGTCCAACTCATCGTTGAAATCGGGGAAATCAAGGTGACAATGGCTGTCGGTGATCTGGATGGTGCTTGCGTGCTGGTCGGTCATGATCTGCCTTGCCGGGCCGGTTCAGCCGCCCGCGGTTTTCTGAATCCTGAAGACCGTATCTAGGACAAGTGCGGCAGGGTCAAGGTTGACCGATTGCCCATGCACGGCGCGCGCGCTGATTGTTTGTGCGGTATTGGCCCAAGCGCGCGCGCGGGCGGGGCCGGGTGACAGGCGCGCCATCAGGGCCGCCTCGCCGGGGGCGGCTTCAATCGCGGGGGGGTGCCCTGTGGCGCCGCTGCGCGCCAGCCGCGCCAGCAACAGATCGGTCAGCCCCATCAACAGGCCCAGCCTGTCCGTCGCCCCGCGCGCGGCGGCCGCCTCGGCCAGACGCAGGGCGCGGGGGCGGTCCAGATCGGGCAGGCGCGCGAACAGCGCGACCAGTTCGGCGTAAACCTCAAGCCCGCCCTGCGAGATCAGGCGGATCGCCTCGCCCACGGATCCTGACGACAACTCGGTCAATGCGGCGGTATCGCGGGGCAGATCAACCCCTGCCTGTTGCAGCGCATGGGCCATATCATCCGCGCCAAGCGGTGACAGGCGCAATTCGCGGCAGCGCGAGCGGATGGTTGGCAAAAGCCCGGTCGGCTGGTGCGAGATCAGCAGGAAGGCGCAGTTGGCGGGCGGTTCCTCAAGCATTTTCAGCAGCGCATTGGCGGCCTGCATGTTCAGCTCATCGGCGGCATCCACGATCACGATGCGGCGTCCGCCCTCTGTCGCGCTGAGATGCAGGAAACCGGCCAGTTTGCGCACCATATCGACGCGGATGTCATTGGACAGACGGTCGCCCTTGTCCGTGGGGCCGCGCCGCAGCAGGAACAGCCCCGGTTCGGACAGGGCGCGCAGGCGGCGACTGACGGGATGATCAGGGTCCAGATCCAGCGTTGCGGCAGGCGGGGCAGAGGGGGCAGGCGGGGCAGAGGGGGCAGGCGGGGTGGCATCCAGCAGGCCGGGGCCGGTATCGGGCGGGGAGCCAAGCAGAAAGCGCGCGATGCGCCATGCCAGCGTGGCCTTGCCCACACCGCGCGGGCCGGTCAGCAGCCATGCGTGATGCATCCGCCCCGAAGCATGGGCCTGCAAAAACGCCGCCTCAGCGTGGGATTGGCCAAACAGGGCGGCGGTTTCGCGCGGATGCGGCGCGCCGTCCAGCCTGTCGGGTTCTGGCAGGGCGTCCCCGCTCATGGCTGTGCCTGCTCTGTGCGGTGCTGCCGGGATGCAAGGTAGCGGGTGACGATCGCGGCCACATCGGAGGCGACGTCTTCAGGTGTGCGCGCCCCGTCAATGACGCGGATACGGGTTGGCATCGCCTGAGCCAGCGCCAGAAACCCGGCGCGCATCTGGTGTTGCAAGGCCTCGCCAAAGCCTTCAAACCGTTCCTCATGGCCCTGCCGCCCCAAGGCGCGGGCCAGCCCCATGGCGGGGTCCATATCGATCAGCAGGGTCAGATCAGGCTCCTGCGCGATCATCAGGTCATGCAGGCGGTCGACCTTATCGCGCAGGCCCGCGCCGCGCAGACCTTGATACATACGGGTGGAATCGGCAAAGCGGTCACAGATCACGATCTGGCCAGCAGCAAGCGCCGGGCGGATCGTCCGCTCCAGATGATCGCGGCGCGCGGCGGTGAACAGCAATATCTCGGTTTCGGGCGACCATCGGTCAGGCGGGCCTTCCAGCACCAGTTTGCGGATATCCTCGGCCCCCGGTGATCCGCCGGGTTCACGGGTCAGCACAGCCTTGTGGCCGATGGTCTGCAAATGCGCCGCAAGCAGGCGGGCCTGCGTGGATTTGCCGGACCCGTCGATCCCCTCAAAGCTGATGAACGCGCCTTGCTGGCTCAAGACTCGTCACCGGATGGTTGTTCGCCGGGCTGGATAAAGCGATCAATCAGCAGCTGGGATGTTGTCAGAACCCGCGTTGCAAAGCCACCCAAAGGCACATCGGCATTGGCCACCAAAGGCACGCGCACAGGGTCAAGCCCGTCGCGGGTGACGATCATCTCACCCAGAACCTGCCCCTTGGTGACCGGGGCATTGATGGGCCCCTGATGCACGATCTCGGCCTCGATGGCGCCGCTCGACAGGGCGGGCAACAGCATGCTGATATCGCTGTCCGGCACCAGCCCGACCTGTGGCTGCGCCCCGCGCCAGACATCGGCTGTGGCGATCACCTGCCCTGCGCGGGCGACGGTGCGTTCGGCAAACTGGCGAAAGGCCCAGTTGACAATGGCGGTTGATTCCTCGGCGCGGATCTGCTCGGATTCGATACCGCTGACCACAAAGATCACGCGGCGATTGCCCTGTGCGGCCGATCCAACCAGCCCGTAACCCGCCTCCTGGGTATGGCCGGTTTTCAGACCATCCGCCCCGATATCAAGCCGGAACAAAGGGTTGCGGTTGAAGCGGTTGGCGGGCGCGCGATCTTTGTAATCATATTCACGCTCGTTGAAATAGAGGTAGAGGTCCGGGAAATCCTCGATCAGCCTTTCGGCCAGAATGCCAAGATCACGCATCGACATGCGGTGCTGCGGATGCGGCCAGCCCGAGGCATTGGCAAGATGCGTATCGGTCATGCCCAATTCGCGGGCGCGCTGGGTCATCAGCGCGGCAAAGCCATCCTCGGTGCCGGTGGGCGACAGCCCTTCGGCCACCACAACGCAGGCATCATTACCGGAATTGACGACGATACCCAGGATCAGTTCGCGCACGCTGGGCCGGTCCTGTTCGTTCAGGAACATGGTCGAGCCGCCCATCGCCCGCGCACGCGCCGAGACCGCAAAGGTGGTATCCATCGTGACGGTGCCCCGCTCCAACGCCTCGAATAGCATATAAAGCGTCATCAGTTTTGACATCGACGCAGGCGGCAGCGGCACTTCGGCATTCTTGGACAACAGCACCGTGCCGGTGGTCTGATCCACCACATAGGCCGAACCGGCCCGCGTATCGAAAGCATGGGCGCTGGTGGTCATCATCACGGCAGGCAACAGCGTTGCGGCCATAATCCGGCGCATCGTTTGGGCAGAATGGGGAAAACGCATGGTCATTGGCAATGAAACCTCCGGTCAGCTGTTTCAGTTTCTGACAGCATAGGCATCGGTGAAGCCTTCCTGCTTGATTTTGTCCAGAAGGCTGCTGCGTTCCGCCGCGCTGCTGGCTGGCCCGACAAGAACCCGCCAGAAGGGCTTGCCCTGACTGGTCTGGCTTTTGATCACCGGCACCATACCGGCATTGCGCATCGCGGTTGCGGCGCGGTTTGCATTGGCCTCGACGCTGAAAATACCGATCTGCAGGAAGGGCTTATCCAGTGCAGAGGCGCGCGCCGCTGCGGTAGGGGCGGCCGGTGTGGTTGCCATCGCGGCGGCAGGAGGGCTTGCAGCAGGGGCGCTTGCGGCAGGGGGGCGGGTTTGCGGAGCGGCGTCAATGGCCGCAGCCGCAGAGGCGATGGGATCAAGCCGGCTTTGTGACACATCAGACGGGGCGGGCAGCGTATCGGCCCCTGCCGGATCGTTGCCCGCATCATCGCCCGCGATGGCATCGGCCACCTCTTCGCGGCGCAGGGCGGTGACATTCACTTGCACCGGCTGTCCGGCCAGCATCCCCAAGGTTGCCGCCGCATCGGATGATACCTGCACCCTTGGTCCGGGCACATCCACTTCGCGCCGGAACAGCGCACCGATCACAAAATTGCCGTTGGCTGTGTTGCGGATGATCACGCGCTCCGGCTCGCCCACATCGGGATGCGCCACCCAGACACCGCCCAGCGACGGGCGGCCATCCCACAGGCCCGCCTCGGTCACTTGAAACACCTGCGGCGCTTCGACATCGCGCTCCACCAGCCGCACCGAGCGGTTGGCCGCGTTACTGCCCTGTTCGCTGGCGTTTTGCCCCTGAAACAGCGACATTTGCCCGTTTTCATCGCAGGCGGCCAGCGCCAGCACGCTGACACCCGCAATCATCAAAGACCGCGTTTTGCGTCCCGTGCCCGTTTTGCGTCCCGTGCCTGTGAACCTCGTGATCATAAATTGCCCCTTGCTCTACTGCCTCTGCGCCGTTCATCCGGGGCGCGCCGGTTTTCCGGTTCGTCCGCCCCTTACCTTCTTGCGCCCACTGCGTCTTGCATCCGCTGCGTTTTTACCACGGCCTTTGCACCACTGCGTTCAGGCCAGCGCCGGATCACATCCGACCCGTTTCGCCGGCAGTCTAGCCGTAACCCGCAGCCAAGAAAAGTGCCCTGCGACAGAGCACGGAATTTTGAGCAAACACCCCCGCTTTCCCAGCGGGTATCATCCGGCATCGCCATATGAGACGCGGTTTGGCGCAGGGTAAGGCTGGCCCGGCCCGGGATTTTGTCCACAAACCCAGAAATCTGCCGCAACAGCCTGCGATGGGTCTTGGCCTTGCGGATGATTGTGATATAGCGCTGATCCAGCCGAAGGGCTGACGGATGGGTGGCCGAGTGGTTTAAGGCTCTAGTCTTGAAAACTAGCGTGCGGGGAACCGTACCGTGGGTTCGAATCCCACCCCATCCGCCAC
>JBLRWJ010000032.1:0-10400 GCA_047921315.1 Rhodobacterales bacterium
CCGGAACATTCCAGCGCGCGTCTGGAACGGTTCCTGCAAATGTGCGGTCAGGATAACTGGATCGTGGCCAACTGCACCACGCCGGCCAACTATTTCCACATCCTGCGCCGCCAGTTGCACCGCACCTTCCGCAAACCGCTGATGCTGATGACGCCTAAATCCCTGCTGCGCCACAAGATGGCCATCTCGGATGCCGCTGATTTCACCACCGGATCAAGCTTTCACCGCGTTCTGTGGGATGATGCCGAAAAGGGCCATTCCGACACCAAACTGGCCGCCGATGACAAGATCCGCCGCGTTGTGCTGTGCTCTGGCAAGGTCTATTACGACCTGCTGGAAGAACGCGATACACGCGGCCTTGATGATGTCTATCTGCTGCGCATCGAACAATTCTATCCCTTCCCGGCCATGTCCCTTGTGAAAGAGCTGGAACGCTTCCCGCAGGCGGAAATGGTCTGGTGTCAGGAAGAGCCGAAAAATCAGGGCGCATGGTCCTTCATTGAGCCGAATATCGAATGGGTTCTTGGCCGCATCAAGGCCAAGCATCAGCGCCCCGTCTATGCCGGCCGCGCGGCCAGCGCCTCGCCTGCGACGGGCCTTGCCTCGACCCATAAAGCACAACAACAAGCGCTGGTTGACGAAGCGCTGACCATCAAAGGGAACTAACCCATGACCACCGAAGTCCGCGTCCCCACCCTTGGTGAATCCGTGACCGAAGCCACCGTGGCCACCTGGTTCAAGAAACCGGGTGATCCTGTTGCCGCCGATGAAATGCTGTGCGAGCTGGAAACCGATAAGGTCACCGTCGAAGTGCCCGCCCCCGCCGCCGGCGTGATGGGTGACATTGTCGCCGAAGAAGGGGCCACCGTGGGCGTCGATGCCCTGCTGGCCACCATCACCGAAGGCGCCGCCGCCGCGAAACCCGCCGCCAAGGCCGACAAGACCGAAAAGGCGGACACCCCCGCCGAGGCCCCCGCCAAAGCGGCCAAATCAGACAGTATCGATGTCATGGTCCCCTCGCTGGGTGAATCCGTGTCCGAGGCGACCGTGTCCACATGGTTCAAAAAGGTCGGCGATACCGTCGCGCAGGATGAAATGCTGTGCGAGCTGGAAACCGATAAAGTCAGCGTCGAAGTGCCAAGCCCCGCCGCCGGTGTGCTGGCTGAAATCGTCGCAGCTGAGGGCACAACCGTGGATGCCACCGCAAAGCTGGCCGTGATCTCTGCCTCCGGCGCGGCCCCCGCTGCAAAGTCCGAAGACACAGCCAAGGCGCCCGCTACCCCAGCCACCACCCCAGCCAGCGGCAAGGATGTCGAAGACGCGCCAGCCGCGAAAAAAGCCATGGCCGAGGCCGGGATCAGCCGCGATGCCGTGACCGGCACAGGCCGCGACGGGCGCATCATGAAGGAAGACGTGCAAAAGGCCATCGCCGCAGGCAGCAAAGCGTCCCCCCCGGCCGCCGCCCCTGCCACAGCACCGCGCGCGCCAGTGCCCGCCGATGATGCCGCCCGCGAAGAACGCGTCAAGATGACCCGCCTGCGCCAGACCATTGCCCGCCGCCTCAAGGACGCACAGAACTCTGCCGCGATGCTGACCACCTATAATGAGGTGGACATGAGCGCGACAATGGATTTGCGCAAGGAATACAAAGACATATTTGAAAAGAAGCATGGCGTGAAACTGGGCTTCATGTCATTCTTCGTCAAAGCCTGCTGCCACGCGCTGCGCGAAGTGCCCGAGGTGAACGCCGAGATTGACGGCACAGATGTGGTTTACAAAAACTTCGTCCATATGGGCGTTGCCGTAGGCACGCCCTCCGGCCTCGTCGTGCCGGTCGTGCGCGATGCCGATCAGATGAGCTTTGCCGCGATTGAAAAGAAGATCGCGGAACTGGGCCTGCGCGCCCGCGATGGCAAACTCTCCATGGCTGAAATGCAAGGCGGCTCCTTCACCATCTCCAACGGCGGGGTTTACGGCTCGCTGATGTCCTCGCCCATCCTGAACCCGCCGCAATCGGGCATTCTGGGCATGCACAAGATTCAGGATCGTCCCGTTGCGATCAACGGTCAGGTGGTGATCCGCCCGATGATGTATCTCGCGCTCAGCTATGATCACCGCATCGTGGACGGCAAAGGCGCTGTCACCTTCCTCGTCCGCGTCAAAGAGGCGCTGGAGGATCCCCGCCGCTTGCTGATGGATCTGTAATTCCATCCCCCTCCGGGGGGCGCGCCATGCGCGCGCCCTTCCATTGCACCGCTGTGGTGCCCCCCTTTTGTCCGGTTTGCCCTCATGCCCCCCGCCGCATCGGATCAGACAGCCCTCGCCTCCTGCATGCGCAACGAGGGGCTCTTTATCCTTGAATGGCTGGCCTATCACCAGTGCATCGGCTTTGATCATATCGTGGTGATCAGCAATGACTGCACCGATGGCTCGGACGTGCTGCTGGATGCCTTGGCCGCCACGGGTCAGTTGACCCATATCCGCCAGACCGTCCCCGCAGGCACCCCGCCCCAAGACAGCGGCATGGATCTGGCGCTGGACTGGGCGCGCCGCAACGCCATCACATGGCTGTTGCATATCGACAGCGACGAATTTCTCAATATCACCGCAGGCACAGGCCACCTGCCCGACCTGATGGCGAATGCGTCAGAGGCCGATGTCGTCGCCATCCCGTGGCAGCTTTACGGCGATGCGGGGCTGGCGGAATGGACCCCCGGCATGGCGGTCCTGCCCAGCTTCACCCGCGCCGAGGCGACCCCCGAACCCGGTGTGACCAAATCGAAATGCCTGTTCCGCGCCGCCAGTTTCAGCGCCGCCACAGATCACAACCCGCGCGCGCCACGCGTCAGCGATCCGGTCGTGGTCAACCCCGATGGCGCGCCCCTGAACCCCGCCAGCCTGTATCAGCACCGCTCCAGCCGCTTCCGCCCCCGCGATCTGGCCGCCACCAACAGCACCGCAAGGATCAACCATTACGCGGTGAAATCGCGTGATCTGTTCATGATGAAAAACGATCGTGGTGACGGGCAGGGCAAGACGGGTGAAACCAAATACCACCTCGGCTCGCACTGGCACCGCAGCGCCAATAAAAACGATATCGAGGATCGCAGCATCCTGCGCCACTGGTCCGCCACGCAGGCGCGCCTGGCCGCGCTGCGCGCAGACCCCGCCACCGCAGCGGCAGAAAATGCCTGTTTCGACTGGTTCAGCACGCGCAAATCAGCCATCCTGCCCCCCGAAACCCGCGCCCTCTGGACCCGCCGCGAAAGGCCAACCGCATGACCATGCCCCCCGAACTGACCGCCCTAGCCCTTGCCGGTCTGCTGCAGGTCGTGCAGTTCATGCTGGTCTCCGTCCCCGCCAATCTTGAACTCGGCCCCGGCAAAACCCTCAGCCCGCGTGACCCGGACCGGATGGGCAAACCGCTGATCGAACAGGTCAGTCCGCGCACGGGCCGGCTGTTCCGCGCGCTCAACAACCATTTTGAGGGGCTGATCCTGTTCACCATCGCGGTGGTCGTCATCACCCTGTCCGGCCAGTCCAGCCCGCTCACCGCCGCCTGTGGCTGGATCTATCTGATCGCGCGCATCCTCTATGTGCCCGCCTATGCCTTTGGCCTTGTACCATGGCGCTCGCTGATCTGGCTGACCGGCTTTGGCGCCACAACCATCATGCTGCTGGCGGCGCTGCTGTGATGCTTCTTTTTGCTGCAAATATCCGCGGGGGACGTCGCACAGCGTGCGACGGGGGGCAGCCGCCCCATATGCCCGCGTCCAACCCCACACGACCTTAAGGAGACTTCCCCATGGCAAGCTATGACGTGATCATCATCGGCGCAGGCCCCGGCGGCTATGTCGCGGCCATCCGCTGCGCCCAACTGGGCCTGAAAACCGCCGTTGTCGAAGGGCGCGCAACCCTTGGCGGCACATGCCTGAATGTGGGCTGCATCCCCTCCAAGGCGTTACTGCATGCCAGCCACATGCTGCATGAGGCAGAGCATAACTTTGCCAAGATGGGCCTGAAGGGCAAATCCCCCTCGGTCGATTGGAAACAGATGCTGGCCTATAAGGACGAAACCGTCGAGGGCAACACCAAGGGCATCGAATTCCTGTTCAAAAAGAACAAGATCGACTGGATCAAGGGCTGGGGCTCCATCCCTGCCCCCGGCAAGGTCAAGGTCGGTGATGATGTGCATGAGGCCAAGAAGATCGTCATCGCCACCGGCTCTGAGGCGTCCAGCCTGCCGGGCGTCACGGTGGATGAACAGATCGTTGTCACCTCCACCGGCGCGCTGACACTGGGCAAGATCCCGAAAACCATGGTGGTGATCGGCGCAGGTGTCATCGGGCTGGAGCTTGGCTCGGTCTATGCGCGGCTGGGCACGCAGGTCACGGTGGTCGAATATCTCGATGCGATTACCCCCGGCATGGACGCCGAGGTGCAAAAGACCTTCCAGCGTATGCTGACCAAACAGGGTCTGACCTTCGTGATGGGCGCCGCTGTCTCAGGGGTTGAGACCCTGAAAACCAAGGCAAAGGTCACCTATAACCTGCGCAAGGATGACAGCGAACATGTGCTGGATGCCGATTGCGTGCTGGTCGCCACGG
Source organism: Rhodobacterales bacterium (assembly GCA_047921315.1). Lineage (GTDB taxonomy): Bacteria > Pseudomonadota > Alphaproteobacteria > Rhodobacterales > Rhodobacteraceae > Seohaeicola. The sequence goes on from JBLRWJ010000032.1 coordinate 4,608, forward strand.
GCCGCAAACCCTTTACCGATGGGCTGGGCCTGTCCGATCTGGGGGTTGAGACCTCCAAGCGCGGCCAGATCCAGACCGATGCCCATTGGCAAACCAATGTCGCAGGCATCTATGCCATCGGTGACGCGATTGACGGCCCGATGCTGGCCCATAAGGCCGAGGATGAAGGCATGGCCGTAGCCGAGGTGCTGGCTGGCAAACATGGTCATGTCAATTACGGCGTGATCCCCGGCGTGATCTACACCCATCCCGAGGTGGCCAATGTCGGCAAAACCGAACAGCAACTCAAGGAAGAGGGCGTGACCTATAAGGTCGGCAAATTCAGCTTCATGGGCAATGCGCGGGCCAAGGCAATGTTTCAGGGTGACGGTTTCGTCAAAATCCTTGCCGACAAGCAGACAGACCGCATCCTTGGCGCGCATATCATCGGCCCATCAGCCGGCGATCTGATCCACGAAATTTGCGTGGCGATGGAATTTGGTGCCTCGGCGCAGGATCTGGCGCTGACCTGCCACGCCCATCCCACCGTATCCGAGGCGGTGCGCGAGGCGGCACTGGCCTGCGGCGATGGCGCAATCCACGCATAAATCCAACAAAATCATAGGGGGCCACATGGCCCCCTTTTCACTGGTTAGCTGTTGCCGGGCAGCCTGACACATGGCATGCCTGCCCCTTCATTGTTCTTCAAATACTCATATTCCGCCCTGTCACCACAAAGCCGCCAGCGACCGCTTTTCCCAATCGGCATCAAAATCGCCGCCGCCCAGTTCGCCCGCCGTCACATCGGCCAGAATATCGCCCAGCGTCGGCAGCCCTGCCGCATCATCCCGCGTCCATATCCCTGATCGCATCACCGCACGCGAACATTGCGCATAGACCTCGGCCAGACGCACCACGATCACGGTCGCAGGCAGCGTGTTGCCGCGTGCGAAACTGCCGCGCAAATCCGCATCCGCCGTCAGCTTGGCCTGCCCGTTCACCCGCACCATGATCTGCGATCCCGGCACCAGAAAAATCAACGAAATCCGCCCGTCCGCCACGATATTGCGCAAACTGTCCAGCCGGTTATTGCCGCGCCAGTCAGGGATCGCCAGCGTCACAGGGTCCAGCACACGCACCACAGGGCCATCATCACCACGCGGGCTGCCATCGGTGCCACCATCGCCCACGGTCGAGATGATGCAAAAGCGCGACGCCTCGATCCAACGGTGATAGCTGGGCGTCAGATGCTGCGCCACCTTGCGCTGCGAGCCGATGGAGGCGGGCCCGTAAAGCGCCTCAAGCGCGTCGATACTGTCAAGAAACTCCATGCGCGCGCATCTCCGGACTGTTGCGGGCCTCATCAATCAACCGATCAGACGCGGTTTCAACCGCCTCCTCCAACTGTGCCATAAACGCATGCCGGCCCAGCCCGGGTGGTATCAGCGGTAAAAATTCCACCACTGCCAGACCGGGCTTGCGGTAAATACCTGTGCGCGGCCAAAACACACCCACATTGGTCGCCACAGGCGCACAGTCCTGGCCCGTCTGCTCATAGAGCGCGCCCGTCCCGATCTTGTAGGGCGCTTTGACACCGGGCGCGACGCGGGTGCCTTGGGAATAGATAATCAACTGCCCCGCCGCCTGATGCCCTGATGACACATCGGCCAGCATCTTTTTGATGGCAATGCCCCGCTTGCCGCGGTTCACCGGCACGCAGCCCAGACGATAGGCATAAAGCCCGATGATCGGGGTCCACAGGATTTCACGTTTCATGATGAAAATCGCCGCTGGCAACGCATTGAAGATCAGCAGAATATCAAGAAATGACTGATGCTTGGCCGCCACAAGCGTGCCGCCTGCGGGTGGCGTGCCGCGCACCTCACAGCGTAGGCCAACCATCCAGCTGGCCGTCCAGAACACCCAGCGGCAATAGGCCTTGCAGCCCCGGCGCGCGCCTTCCGGCGACAGGATCGCGCCGGGCAAATATAACAGCCCGATCACCAGCATCGCCGCATACATCTGCACCACAAAAACGAACGATCGTACCCAACGCCATGCCTTTGCCATCAAGACAAATCCCTCAATGTCCGCCGCGCCGCGGCCCGTGTCGCCCCAAAAGCTACCGCCGCGCCCAGCGGCGGAATAGCCAGCGGCCAGACCCAATGCCAGCCCTGAAAGCCAAGGCCCGTCAGAAAGCCTGCCTCGGCCTGTGCGGTGGGCAGGATCAGCATCGCCAGCATGCCCAGCGCCGTGCCCGCCGCCGCCCCTGTCAGCGCGCGCAGGGTAAAGCGGCGCACGAAGGCCCGCGCGATATAGGCATCACGCGCCCCCACCAGCCGCAGCACCGCGATCACCTGCGCATTGGCCGCCAGCGCCGCCTGCGCCGCCAGCGTGATCATCGCGGCCATCGTCGCCCCGATCAAACCGATCGACAGCCACCCCAGCAGGCGCAACCGATCCGCCGCCACCACCAAAGGCCGCCGCCAGCGCGTGTGATCATCCAGCACCGCGCCCGGCACCTCGGCGCTCAGCCGCAGGCGCAATCCGGCAGGGTCATAGCCCTGCGCATCCTCGATCACCTCGATCAACTGGGGGATCGGCAGCGTTTCAACCGGCAGGTCGGGGCCGAACCACGGCTCCAGCAGGGCGCGCTGCTCCGCCTCATCCAAAGCGCGGGCCGAGGCGACACCCGGTGTGGTCTCCAACACCCTGAGCGCCGCCGCCGTTTGTGCTGCGCGCTGATCCATCGGCGCGGAAATCCGCAAGGTTGACGCGCGCGCCAGTTCGTCGCTCCAGCGATCCGCCAGCCGTCCTGTCGCAAAGGACAGCGCCAGCGCGAACACCGCCAGAAACGCCATGGTGCCCGCTGCAAATACCGTCAGCCGCGCCGTAAACCCCGTGGGCGGCACCATCCGGTCCGCCTGCACATCCCCGACCACAAAGGCCATGATACGGTTCATGATCAGCGTCACAGATCGGCCCCCGCTGTCTGTAACCGGCGCTGAGAGATCCGCAACACACGCGCCTGCACCTGACTTTTGGCCGCACGGATCAGGTTCATGTCATGGGTGGCGATCATGATCGTCTTGCCCATGCGGTTCAACTCTACCAGTAATTGCAACAGGCGCTGCGACATTTCCCAATCAATATTGCCGGTCGGCTCATCCGCAAGGATCACCTCTGGTGACATGATCACCGCACGCGCCAGCGCGGCGCGCTGCCGCTCTCCGCCGGATAGTTCGGCGGGCAGGGCATCGGCGCGCTTGCTCAGCCCGACCCATTGCAAAAGCTCGGTCAGGTTCGCCGCCTCCTCGCTGCGGTCGCGGCCCGCCACGGTCAGCGGCAGCGCCACGTTATCGGCCACGGGCAGGTGGTCCAGAAACTGCACATCCTGATGCACCACGCCAATGCGCCGCCGGGACAGGGCCACATCATCGCGCGACATCGTCCGCAGGTCCGCCCCGAACAACCTGACTTGCCCCGCTGTTGGCAGCAAGGCCCCGTAGCACAGCTTGAGGAATGTCGTTTTGCCCGCACCCGAAGGGCCGGTCAGGAAATGAAACGATCCCGGCGAAAGGGTCAGGGAAATGTCGCCCAGCAACTCCCCCCCGCCATAGTTCATCGCGACTTGTTCCAGTTCGATCACAGGCGGTCCCTTTTCTACTTCCGTCACTCTTGCCCCAATGTTGACAGTGTTGCAATCAGGACGGTCTTTCTATCCTGTCAGACCTTTGCACTTTTCCGCCAGTGGTTTACACCATATGCTAAGCTGGGATGGTAGATTGAGCACAGCTTTGGACAGGGCAAGAGGCCATTCTTTGGGCCGGCAGGGGAACAGATGCGGTTAGTTTGTCCGAATTGCGGGGCACAATACGAGGTACCCGATAGCGTTATCCCCGAAAGCGGGCGCGACGTTCAATGTTCCAGTTGTGGCAACACATGGTTTCAACGCCACCCGTCACAGGCAGGCGCGGATGACGCAGGGGCTGATCTGGACAGCGATGATCTGGCCAGGGATGATCTGCCAAGGGATGATCTGGACAGCGATGATCCGGACACCACTGCCCCCGCATGGGACGATGGCGAAAGCGATGCATCGGATCAACGCCATATCACCCGGTCAGACAGGCAGACGCCAGCCGCCGCTGCAGCATCCCGACAGGCCCAACATGTCGCGGCAAAACCGGATCAGGCCGCTGACGAGCTGCAAGATGATGACGACTGGCAGGATAACGATGACATTCACGCCCCGCAGAGCGACAGCGCGGATGCAGGCAGCGCGGATGACGAATGGCAGGGCTTTCCCAGCGATCCCGGATTGACGGATACGCCACAGGCCAGCACCCGCCTTGTCAAAGATCCCGAAGATCCGATGGCCCGCCTGCCCGATATCGACGAGGATGATTACGAGGAAGACCCCGCGCGCGACCTGCCCGCACCGCGCCGCAGTCTTGATACATCGATTGCGGATATGCTGCGCGAAGAGGCCGAGCGTGAGGCCCGCGCCCGCGCCGCAGAACGCAATGCCGGTCTGGAAAGCCAGCCTGATCTGGGGCTGGACTCCGGCCCGTCCGTCCGGCCAGCCGCAGGAACCGCCACCGACACCGGAACCACCCAAGCAGACCGCGATGCCATGCGCCGCATGGAAGAGGCGCAGATGCGCAAGGCCCGCCTGAAGGGCGACGATCCGGCATTGCCACGGGTCTCGGCCGCAACGCCCGCCCCGAACCGTTCCACCCCAGCGCATGCAACCCCAGAGCGTTCCACCCCAGACCTGACCCAACAGCAAACCGCAGCGCCAGACCCTGCCGCGCCCCCCCGTGGGCCAATCAGCGACGACGCCCAGATCGCGGCCGTGGCCGCCGCTGTGGCCGAATCCCGGCGCGGATTGCTGCCCGATATCGAAGAAATCAACTCAAGCCTGCGATCAACATCAGACAGACGCCCCGCAAGGGCCGATGATCACGACACACCCGGCCAGACCAATGGCGCGGATCCACGCCAGGCAGCCCCGGCCCGCAGCTTCAACAGAGGGTTCTCGGTGACCTTGCTGATCGCGATGGTCCTGCTGGCGCTCTATGTCTTTGCCCCTGCCTTGGCCAAGGCCCTGCCCGCCATGGCCCCGCCCTTGGACAGCTATGTCGCGGCTGTGGATGATCTGCGCATCATGCTGGATGCACAGGTGCAGACCCTGTCACGCTGGCTGGCCGATATCGCGGGCAGCACCGGCTGATAGAGCCTCTGCGCAACAGCAAAAGCGACACGCCCCTGCCTGTGAGCATAAAAGGCTCTAAAACCGGTCAAGCAACCGTCTGAGGTAATCCAGTTCTTCCTCCGGGCGCGCCCCTTCGCCGGAACGGCGGCGGATTTCATCCAGCAGGTCACGGGCGCGGCGATACACATCTTCGCCTTGCAGCAGGTTCTCATCCGTGCCGGTCTGCCCGGCATTGCCGCTGTCACGCCCCAGCGGATCGCGGCGTTCACCACCGGCGCGGCCCATTTCCTGCCCCTGACCGCCGCGCTGCTCGCGCTCGGCCTCGGCCATGGCCTCGCCCATGTTGCGCATACCATCGCGCAGCGCATCCATCGCTTCGGCCTGCTGGTCAATCGCCTCGGCCAGATTATTGCCGCGCAACGCCTGTTCGGCACCGTCCATCGCGCGGCCAGCCCGGTCCAGCGCCTCGCGCGCCGCCTCTCCGGCCTCTCCGCCCAGATTGGGCAGGTTGCGGCTCTGGCGGTTCAACTCGTTGCGCAGGGCGCGCTGACGATCCGCCAGCGATCCTTGGGCATCGCCCTGCCCCTGCTGATCAG
>JBLRWJ010000032.1:10500-24519 GCA_047921315.1 Rhodobacterales bacterium
CCTGACCCTGCTCTTGCCCCGGCTGCTGGCCCTGATTACCGCCAGGGTTGAACTGGTCCTGCAGGTCACGGAATGCCTGATCCGACAGCCCCTGCTGATCGCGCAGGGTCTCTGCCAGCCCCTCCATCGCCTGCTGGCCGGGCGATGGCTGGCCTTGCCCGCCTTGGCCCTGTGCGATCTGCATATTCTCCATCAGGCGCTGCAATTCCTCCAACGCCTGCTGCGCCTCGGCCATGCGGCCTTCTTCCATCAACTCCTGAATGCGGTCCATCATGGCTTGCAGGTCATCCTGCCCCATCTGCATCCCGCCCTCGGCCATATCCTGACTGTCCTGCATGGTGCCGTCACGCATCGCCTGCTGGGCCAGCTGGTTCATGTAATTCTGGGTCGCATCGCGCAATTCCTGCATCAGTTCGGCGATCTCCTGATCCGAGGCGCCGTTCTTCATCGCCTCGGACAGCCGCTCCTGCGCGCGCTGCAACCGCTCCAACGCATCCCCGATATCGCCCTCTTCCAGCAGTATCGCCAGATCCCACAGCGCCTGCGCGATCTCGTCCCGCTGGTCGGGTTTCAGACCATAATCCGTCAATGTCTCCAGCCGCCGCAGGATCACGCGCATCCGCAAATACGCGGTTTCCGAGCGGAACAACCCCTCCTCGGGGCGGTGCGACAGGGTCCGGATCACCCGCGCCACACGGCGGGCATTCTCCGCGCTCCACAGCAGATCGCGCCGCTGTTCGATCACCGCATTGGCCAGCGGATCGAAGAAACGCCTCGCAGGCAGGTTCATCTGCTCCGGCCCGCTGGTCCCTTCCAAGCCGGCCGCATCACTGACCGACAATTCCACCGTCACCGGCAGATTGGCCCATGGATGCTGTGACAGGTTATCCACCAGCGTTTCGCTGAATGCAGCACGGTTGCCCGTCATCGGCATCGGCAGGTCCAGCACGATGGCCTCCCGCGGCTCCGGCGCGGCGATCAGACCGTGGCGGCGCGGAATCGCCTCCAGATCCAGCATGATACGCGCCTGCCCCGCAATGACCCCGTAATCGTCAGAGGCCGTGAAAGGCAGGCTCATCTGCCCCTCGGCACGCGCCTGTGCCAGCGATTGCATCTGCAACAGATCATCCTGCGCCGGATCGCCAAAGGCCACACGCGGCGGCGCATCAGGGCGCATGATCACATCCCAGTCGCGCCCGCCGGGGCCGTCAATCGCCAATCTGCCGGATTGTGTCACCGTCATGTCCTGCGCAGGTGCGCTGGGGTCAACCGCTTCAGCGCCCAGCGCCCCCGCTATGTCCTGCGTCACGCGCAGCGCGCCCAACTCGCCATAAAGGCGCAGGGTGATGCGGCTGCCCTGCGGCACCTCGATACTGTCACCCCGCTGATCTGCCAGATACAGCGTCGGCTTGCCGGTATAGGCGGGCGGCTCGATCCAGCCTTCCCATGTCGGCCCGCCCCCGGCCAAAGCCTGCGCGCCACCGGGCGTCATCTCGGCCACGCTGCTGACCCGCAGGATCGAGCCGAACAGCACAGCAACCGCGAGCGCGAGCAATGCCACATAACGCGTCGCAAAGGGATCACGCGGGGCCATATCCAGATCAGGGGCCACCGCCCGCGCCTGCCCTGCCCGCGCGGCCATCCGCGCCTGATGCGCCTGCCACACCGCAACCGAGGCGGCATCACCCCCGCCAATCGCCTGCCGGTCCAGCACCGCCGAAATCGGCCGCCCCGGCAGGCTTGCATCCAGCCGCGCCAGCGCCTCTGCCCGCAATGGCCAGCGAAACCGCATCACGCCGCGCAAAGCCGCCGCCAGCATCCCCAGACCTGCAGCCATCAGACCGGCCCAGACCGCCTCAACCGGCAAACTGTCCTGCAATCCCAGCATCAGCGCCGCCAACAGCAGCGTCACCACCGTCCATAATGGCCAGAACGCCCGCCACACCCGCTCTGCCAGCAGACCGGCACGGGTCAGCAAAAGCGGCCAGCGCAGGCGTTTCAACAGGCTGTCGGGGGTTTCAGTCATCAGATCATCCCGTGGCCCGACGCGGGGATCGCGTCAAAGCCATGCGGGAATGGTATCGCGATTTATCATTTCGTCAAAGGTCGGGCGTCGGCGGATAACCGCGAATTGATCACCCTTCACCAGAACTTCCGGAATCAGGGGCCGCGTATTGTATTCGCTGGCCATGACCGCCCCATAAGCGCCGGCCGAGCGGAAGGCGATCAGATCACCGGCCTGCACAGGCGGCATGGCGCGCTGGCGGGCAAAGGTGTCACCTGTCTCGCAGACAGGCCCCACCACGTCATAGACGCGGTTCTCGGTGCCCGGCACAGGCTCCACCACCGGCACAATATCATGATGCGCGTCATACATGGCAGGCCGGATCAGATCATTCATCGCACCATCCACGATCAGGAAATCGCGCCCCTCACCCTGTTTGACGTAAATCACCTGCGTCACCATGACGCCCGCATTGCCCGCAATCAGGCGTCCCGGTTCAATCTCGATCTCGCATCCCAGATGGCCCAACTCCTCGCGAATCATCGCGCCGTAATCCAGCGGCAGCGGCGGGGCGGCATTGCTGCGCGCGTAAGGAATGCCCAAACCACCGCCCAGATCCAGACGGCTGATCGCGTGCCCGTCGGCGCGCAGCACCTCGCATAATTCCGCCACCTTGCGATAGGCTTGGCGGAACGGCTCCAGATCGGTCAGCTGGCTGCCGATATGCACATCAATCCCCACCACACGCAGACCGGGCAGACGCGCGGCATGGGCGTAAACCTCGCGCGCGCGCGCGATCGGAATGCCGAATTTGTTCTCGCTCTTGCCGGTGGCGATCTTGGCATGGGTCTTGGCATCCACATCGGGATTCACCCGCACAGTGATCGGCGCCACCACGCCCAGATCCAGCGCAACGCGGTTCAGAACCTCCATCTCCGGCTCGCTTTCGACGTTGAACTGGCGCACGCCGCCCTCCAAAGCCAGACGCATCTCGGCTGCGGTCTTGCCCACGCCGGAAAACACAATCCGCTCGCCCGGAACGCCCGCCGCACGCGCGCGCAGGTATTCCCCGCCCGAGACCACATCCATGCCAGCCCCCAGATCCGCCAATACCCTGAGGATCGCCACATTGCTGGCCGCTTTCATGGCATAGCAGACCAGATGGTCCATACCGGCCAAGGCCTCGTCAAACAGCTTGAAATGCCGCTCCAGCGTGGCGGTGGAATAGCAGTAAAACGGCGTGCCCACGGTGGCCGCGATCTCGGCCAGCGGCACATCCTCGGCATAAAGCGCGCCGCCCTGATAAAGAAAATGATCCATGCCGAAAATCCCCTGCTGCGTCACGGCGTCATAACAGGTCGCGCGCCTGGTTCAATGCCGCGCCGCGCCCTGCTTCATTGTTCTGCAAATACTCAAATCCACAGGTTGCAACCGGATCAAACCGGCCTTGTGCGCAAAAACAGATAGAGCGGCAAACCGCAGCTGACCCCGATGCCAAAGGTGGCGGGGATCGCCACCAATGCCAGCCAGTTCCGCCGCACGGCAACCTCGGCAATGATCCACACCGTCAGGGTGATCGCCGCAATGGTCAGATCCCATGTCAGCCCGGTGGTCGAGGCGTTGACATACCACGCATCAATCAGCCCGGACAGGCCGGTGCCCGTGTCCATCATATAGGTGACGAACCAATACATCGGATGTACCGCACCCCAGATGGCCAGCGCCAGATAGATCATCCGCAACACAGACATCTACAAGCCCACCCGCATACTGACCGGCCCCTTGCTGACCCCCATCCCGACCGAGGGGTAAATACCGCCGGGCGATACCGACACGCCCGCATCCAAAGACGGGCGCACCGGCGCGCCTGCGACACCGCAGCCCGCCAGCAGGCTGGCAGACAGACACCATACCACCACGATCCGCGCCGTTTTCGCCCCTGCCATCCTGTGCCTTCCTTTCACTCCAGATCAGTCGCCAGATCAGTTAAATGTCCGTGTCACGCCAATGCGGGCTGATCCTGACAGCGTCACCCCGGTCTGGCCCGGCGCGGCCTGCGGCGCGCCACCTGCCGTATCAACCACCGCATTATCCATTTGCCCCACCGGCGCGCAGGCCACCAGCACCCACAGCCCCGCACCCGGCAATATCGCCCTGATCGCCTGTATCATCCCAACCGTTCCTGCCAGAGGGCCACTTGCGCCCGCACCTGCGCCGGCGCGGTGCCCCCGTATGACATGCGCGAGGCAACGGAATTTTCAACTCCCAGAACATCAAACACATCCGCCGTCATGCCCGCATGGACCGATTGCATATCCTCCAGCGCCAGATCCGGCAGATCGCAACCGCGCGCCTCGGCCATGCCGACCAGCGTGCCGGTGACGTGATGCGCCTCGCGAAAGGGCAGGCCCAGCGCGCGCACCAGCCAATCGGCCAGATCGGTGGCGGTTGAAAACCCCGCCCCCGCCGCTGCCTGCATCGCCGCGCGGTTGGCTGTCATATCCCCCACCATCCCCGTCATCGCCGCCAGCGCCAGCATCAGGTTGTCAGCGGCGTCAAAGACCTGCTCCTTGTCTTCCTGCATGTCCTTTGAATAGGCCAGCGGCAGCCCCTTCATCACCATCATCAGCGCCACATTGGCCCCGAAAATGCGCCCGATCTTGGCGCGGATCAACTCCGCCGCATCGGGGTTGCGCTTTTGCGGCATGATCGACGACCCGGTCGACCATTTGTCCGACATCTTCACAAAGCGGAACTGCGCCGATGACCAGATCACCAGCTCTTCGGCGAAGCGCGACAGATGCATCGCGCAGATCGATGCACATGACAGATATTCCAGCGCGAAATCACGGTCGCTGACCGCATCCAGCGAATTGGCCGTGGGCCGGTCAAAGCCCAGCGCGGCGGCTGTCATATCGCGGTCGATGGGAAATCCGGTGCCCGCCAGCGCGGCTGACCCAAGGGGCGACTCGTTCATCCGGCGACGCGCATCGGCAAAGCGGCTGTAATCGCGGCCCAGCATCTCGACATAGGCCATCATATGATGCCCCCATGTCACCGGTTGCGCCGTCTGCAGATGGGTAAAACCGGGCATCACCCAATCCGCCCCCGCCGCGGCCTGCGCCACAAAGGCGCGCTGCAGCGCCACGATTCCCGCCATGGCCGCATCCATCTGGTCACGCACCCACAGGCGGAAATCCGTGGCCACCTGATCATTGCGCGACCGCGCCGTGTGCAACCGGCCCGCAGGCTCCCCGATCACCTCTTTCAAGCGCGCCTCCACATTCATGTGGATATCTTCCAGCGCCGTGGAAAAGACAAACTGCCCCGTCTCGATCTCTGACAACACCGTGAGGAGGCCTTCCCGAATGGCGGCGGCATCGCTATCACTGAGAATACCCGTCGCCGCCAGCATATCGGCATGGGCCCTCGAGCCGGCAATATCCTGCGCCGCCATCCGCTGATCGAACCCGATCGAGGCATTGATTGCCTCCATGATCGCGTCCGGGCCAGCGGCGAAACGGCCGCCCCACATCTGGTTCGAGGTCTTGTCGGTCATATGCTGCACCTTGGAGGGAATATGCGTTTTATTCGTCAGATGGTCCTTTATACAGCTCTTGCCCTTGGTGCAAACACCGCCATGGCGGATGTCGCAGCACTTGAGGCGCTGCGCGACGGCGACATGCGAAAGCTGAATTTCCATGCCGCGCCACAGCCGGTATCGGCCCAGCCCTTCAATACCTGGGAAGGCGGCCAAGGCTATCTGGCTGATTACGCTGGAAAATATGTGGTGCTGAATTTCTGGGCCACATGGTGCCCGCCCTGCCTGAAGGAAATGCCGCATCTGTCCGCCTTGCAAGACGCGCTGGGGGGGGACAACTTTGCGGTGGTCACCATCGCAACGGGGCGCAACCCGCCGCAGGCGATGCAGCGGTTTTTCGATGATATCGGCGTGGACAATCTGCCGCTGCACACCGACCCCAGACAGACCATTGCCCGCGACATGGCGGTGCTGGGCCTGCCGATCACAGTAATCCTGAACCCCGAAGGGCAGGAAATCGCCCGCATGCGCGGCGATGCCGACTGGTCATCCGACAGCGCCAAAGCAATCATTGCCGCGCTCACATCAGGGATGTAGCGCCCCCCTCGTTCAGCCCTGACGGGCCACCTCGGTGTGGCGAGGGCAGCCCGTCAGGTGATCATTGACCATGCCGGACGCCTGCATGAACGCATAGGCAATCGTCGGTCCACAAAATTTGAACCCTTCTTTCTTCAGGTTTTTGGATAATTGTACGGAAATATCTGTCTGCGCCGGAACCTGCGCCATGCTGGCAAAACGGTTCTGGATGGGCTGCCCGCCGACATGCGCCCAGACCCAACTGGCAAAGCCGTCCCGCGCCTCGATCCGCTGATAGGCGCGGGCATTGCCGATCATCGCCTCCACCTTGCCTTGATGCCGGATGATGCGCGCATCACCCATCAGACGCGCCACATCATCCGCCCCCCATGCCGCGATAACATCCGGCGCAAATCCTTGAAAAGCCGCCCGAATCCCATCGCGCCGCTTAAGGACGGTGATCCAGCTCAATCCGGCCTGAAACCCTTCCAGACACAGCAATTCCCACAGGGCGCGCCCGTCTTTTTGCGGCACACCCCATTCGGTATCGTGATAATCCAGATAAATCTGATCCGGCCCCGCCCAATCGCATCTGCCTTTCATTCCACTGCTCCCGGCCTGTTTTTCTGCATTCTAAGAAAATTAAGAACAAAAAGGGAATATTAGCTGTTTGCTAATGTCTTTCGCGGCAATCTGCACAGCGGGTCACAGCAAAGGGCAGACGATGCGGAAGGACAAGGGCAGATTCGCAGATATGGATCGGGGGGCGGTGTCACCGCTTGATTATGCCGTGACATTACGTGACCGCAACACGTTGGACATGGTGGCAGACGCCCTGCGGCACCGCAACACCATGCTGGCTTTTCAGCCTGTGGTGCAATCACAACGGCCTGATAGAATCGCATTTTACGAAGGGTTGATCCGCGTGCTGGACGATACCGGCCGCATCATTCCCGCCCGCGATTTTATCGACGCGGTCGAAGCAACGGAAACAGGCCGCATTCTGGATTGCGTGGCGCTGGAAACCGGCCTGCGCACCTTGCAGCGCAACCCGCATATCCGGCTGGCCATCAACATGTCCGCCCGGTCCATCGGTTTTCCCAGATGGGCGCGCAGCCTGCGTCAGGGCCTGAAAGGCGACCCCACGCTGGGCGAACGGTTGATCCTTGAAATCACCGAACGCAGCGCGATGACCGTGCCCGAATTGGTGGTGCGCTTTATGTCAGACCTGCAAAAGCGCGGCATCACCTTTGCCTTGGATGATTTCGGGGCGGGCTACACCTCTTTGCGCTATCTGCGCGATTTCCAGTTCGACGTGATCAAGATTGACGGTGACTTCATCCGCGGCGTTCATGCCGATGCGGATAATCAGGTTCTGACCCGTGCCATGGTGGATATCGCCCGCCAGTTTGACATGTTCACCGTTGCCGAATGCGTGGAACACCATGCCGATTCGCTGTGGCTGACAAAGATCGGCGTGGATTGTCAGCAAGGATATTTCTTCGGGGCCCCCACCGTTCACCCGGTATGGAACACCCCCACCGCGCGCACAGTGCTGCTGGATCAGACCGGATAAGCCATCAGCGCTGTTGCCGCTGCGCAGATCATCCAGTATCACCGCTACTAAGGCGGGGAGTCCGGTACCCGCAACGCTTGCGTGCCGGGCGATCCTCGATCTTGAGAATTGGTGGAGGATATACATGACCAATGTCGTAATCGCCTCGGCGGCGCGCACCGCTGTCGGCTCTTTCGGGGGCGCATTTGCCAATACGCCCGCCCATGATCTGGGTGCCGCTGTGCTGGAGGCTGTCGTGGCCCGCGCAGGCATCGACAAATCCGAAGTGTCCGAGACCATTCTGGGGCAGGTACTGACCGCTGGACAAGGGCAGAACCCCGCACGTCAGGCGCATGTCAATGCAGGCTTGCCTATCGAATCATCCGCATGGTCGATCAATCAGGTCTGCGGGTCAGGCCTGCGCGCCGTGGCTTTGGCCGCCCAGCATATCCAGCTTGGCGATGCCGCGATCGTGGCAGCGGGCGGGCAGGAAAACATGACCCTCAGCCCGCATGTCGCGCATCTGCGCGCCGGTGTAAAAATGGGTGATGTCTCCTATATCGATTCCATGATTCGTGACGGTCTCTGGGATGCGTTCAACGGTTATCACATGGGCCAAACGGCTGAAAACGTTGCGCAAAAGTGGCAGATCAACCGCGAGGCGCAGGATGATTTCGCGCTGGCCAGCCAGAACAAGGCCGAAGCTGCGCAAAAAGCGGGTCGTTTTGATGACGAAGTGATCGATTTCATCGTCAAATCGCGCAAAGGCGAGACCATCATCAACAAAGATGAATATATCCGCCACGGTGCCACGCTGGACGCGCTGCAAAAGCTGCGCCCCGCCTTTGCCAAGGATGGTTCGGTGACAGCGGCCAACGCCTCTGGCCTGAATGATGGGGCGGCCGCCGTGTTGCTCATGTCTGCCGATGATGCCGAAAAGCGCGGGATCGCGCCGCTGGCCCGAATCGCATCCTACGCCACGGCGGGTCTGGACCCCTCGATCATGGGCGTCGGCCCGATCCATGCCAGCCGCAAGGCGCTTGAAAAAGCGGGCTGGTCCGTCGACGATCTTGATCTGGTTGAAGCGAATGAGGCGTTTGCCGCGCAGGCCTGTGCCGTCAACAAGGAAATGGGCTGGGATCCGGCCATCGTGAACGTGAATGGCGGGGCCATCGCCATCGGCCATCCCATCGGGGCCTCGGGTTGCCGTATCCTGAACACGCTGTTGTTCGAAATGCAGCGGCGCAATGCCAAACGCGGCCTTGCAACCTTGTGCATCGGTGGCGGCATGGGTGTTGCCATGTGCCTTGAGCGGGTGTGATCCGGCCCGCTGACCCGACATAGCAAGGGGCGCCACAGGGCGCCCCTTTTGGTTTCTACCAAGTGAAAATTATCGCATCAAACACCCAAATCGGTGCGCAACATTCTTGCGTACCAAAGCCTTTCAAAGTAACCAAGTTACCTAAAGCAAGCCAAATTGGAGGATATCATGGCAAGAACAGCACTCGTCACAGGCGGATCACGCGGGATTGGCGCGGCCATTTCCATCGCATTGCGCGATGCGGGCTACACCGTCGCGGCCACCTATGCCGGCAATGACGAGGCCGCCGCGGCATTCACCAAGGACACCGGCATCAAGACCTACAAATGGAACGTTGCCGATTACGATGAATGTGCCGCAGGCATCGCAAAGGTCGAGGCCGAGGTCGGGCCGATCGACGTTCTGGTCAACAATGCCGGCATCACCCGCGATGCGCCTTTCCACAAAATGACGCCGCAGCAATGGCATGAGGTAATCGATACCAACCTGACCGGCGTGTTCAACATGACCCATCCGATCTGGCCGGGCATGCGCGAGCGGAAATTTGGCCGCATCATCATCATTTCATCGATCAACGGTCAAAAAGGCCAGTTCGCGCAGGTCAACTATGCTGCGTCCAAGGCGGGCGATCTGGGCATCGTCAAATCGCTGGCCCAGGAAGGCGCGCGCGCTGGCATCACCGCCAACGCAATCTGCCCCGGCTATATCGCCACCGATATGGTTATGGCCGTGCCCGAAAAAGTGCGCGAAAGCATCATTGCCCAAATCCCCACCGGACGTCTGGGCGAACCCGAAGAGATTGCGCGCTGCGTGGTTTTCCTTGCATCGGATGATGCAGGTTTCATCAACGGATCGACAATTTCGGCAAACGGCGCGCAGTTCTTCGTCTGATCGCACGACCTGTCACACCGCCCCTGCCCTGAACGCAGCGGCGGGGGCTTTTTTTTTGCGCCAGTCGCCACCACTATCTGTGCGGTCGTGCACAGAATACGCGCCGGGATACAGGTTTTCTGCACAGGATTGCAGCGCATATGCTGTTTGCAAAGGAGAACCGATATGCTGACACAGATCAACGGACTGCATCACGTGACCTCGCTGGCCAGCGGGGCACAATCCAATAGCGATTTCTTTACCAAAACCCTCGGCCTGCGCCGCGTCAAGAAAACCGTAAATTTCGACGCACCCGAAGTCTATCACCTCTATTATGGCGACGAGATGGGCAGGCCCGGCTCGGTCATGACCTATTTCCCCTTCCCCGGCGCAAAACGCGGCCGCCCCGGTACAGGCGAGGTCAGCGTGACCACCTTCGCCGTTCCCAAAGGCGCGCTGCCCTTCTGGGCAGACAGGCTGGCGGCTTTCGATGTCAAAAACATCAAACCTCAGACCCGATTCGGTGAAAACCGCCTGCATTTCGATGGCCCTGATGGCGATGGTTTTGCTTTGGTCGAGGTCGATGACAACCGCGCCCCGTGGGAGGGCCAGGGCGTGAGCGCCGATCACGCGATCCGTGGCTTTCATTCTGCTGACATGCGGCTGCGCGATGCAGGCGCCAGCGCCGAATTGCTGCGCTTTATGGGCTATGAGCAGGCCGACACCCAAGGCGATATCACCCGTTTCCATATGCCCGGCGGAAATGGTGCCGATGTGATCGATATCGAAACCCTGCCCGGTGCCTCAACCGCCCAACAAGGTGCCGGATCGGTGCATCACCTTGCCTTTTCCGTCACGGACCGCGCCGCCCAGAACAAGGTGCGCAAAGCCCTGCTGGATACCGGATGGCAGGTGACCCCGGTGATCGACCGCGATTATTTCTGGGCGATCTACTTCCGCAGCCCCGGCGGCGTCTTGTTTGAAGTTGCCACCAACGAACCCGGTTTTGACCGGGATGAAGACAGCGCGCATCTTGGTCAATCGCTCAAACTTCCCTCCCAGCATGAGCATCTGCGCAGCACATTGGAGCAGCGCTATCTGGAGCCGATCCATGACTGACGCACCCTATATTTTCGCGCAAACACGCGGACAACCCGGCGCGCCTTTGCTGCTGACATTCCACGGCACGGGCGGGACAGAACACCAGTTTCACGGTTTTGCGGAACGGCTGATCCCCGGCGCGCATGTCGTGTCGCCACGTGGCGATGTGTCCGAAGGTGGTATGAACCGCTATTTCCGCCGCAGCGGTGAAGGCGTCTATGATATGGCCGATCTTGCCACGCGACGCGACCGGATGGCGCGGTTCATACTGGACCACAAAGCCCGCACAGGCGCAGGCCATGTTGCCGCTTTGGGTTATTCCAACGGGGCCAATATCTTGATGGCTGTCGCGCTGGACTATCCCGATCTGGTGGACCGGATGGTGTTGATGCATCCGCTGATCCCTTGGGCGCCAGCATCGCAGCCGGGGCTTGCAGGGCGGCGTGTCCTGATAACGGCCGGGCAGCGCGATCCGATCTGCCCGCCGACACAAACGCAGGCTCTGGCAGATTACCTTGCCGCGCAGGGCGCTGATGTCGCTTTGGAATGGCACGCAGGCGGCCATGAAATAACGCAAGGCGAAGTGCAAGCCGTGACTGATTTTCTGGCAACACCCGCTTGATCACAATAGTCAGCCGCCTTGGCGGCTGACGCTGCCTGCCCTTGTGATGCAGGCCATTTTGAACATGATCCGGCGTCAGGCGTTGGCGCTCAACCGCTCGATCTCTTCCTTGAGGCGCAGTTTTTGCTTCTTGAGCGTCGCAATTTCAGCCGCGCTGGAGCCGGGCGCCCGCTGCACCTGCTCAACCTTGTCCGAGAGTGTGCGGTGTTTCTTCTTCAGTTCCTCGACATGCGAACTCAAGCTCATGGGCAGTCTCCTCTCTCATGTAACGTCTGCATGACAAGTGCATCACAGAATCGGCGCTGTGTCACGCTGCACGCGCAGCATGTGGCGAACTATCACCGAACAATTGTTCGCAATTTGAAGTTGTGCCGTTCAAAACGGCAGGGCCGCGCCCTCCCGCAGGACTGCGCTGATCTGTGCCGTGTAATCGGCGCGGGCGCTGTCATGCTGCAGGCCGTCATGCATCAGCACCGGATCACCCAGACGAAACGCCGCGCGCCCCCCCTTGCGACCGCGAATCAGCACCAGTTGGGCATCCCGTCCGCGGCGCGGAATAAGTGGCAACAAAACCACCGACCCCAACCGCTTGGTCATCAATTCAACCAACTCCGGCACCCGCTCGGCCCGCTGGATAAAGGTCACCTGCCCGCCATCCACCACGCGCCGCGCCGCGACTGTCACCCATGCGGCCAGGGGCGTTGCCTCTCCATTGGCGGCCTCACGCCCGTCATCAGCTGCACGCACGCTCCGGTCACGCTGAAAATAGGGCGGATTGGCCATCACATGATCAAACTGCTGCTGCCGCAGATCGGGGGGCAAGGCGGCCAGATCGGCCTCTGTCACATCAAGATGCAGCCCCGCATCAGCCGCATTGCGGCGCGCCAGACTGGCATAGGCGGGCTGTATTTCAACCCCGCTCAGCCGCAAATCCGGCACCCGGCAGCCCAGACACAACGCCGCCACGCCAACCCCGCAGCCAAGTTCCAGCACCGATTGCCCCGGTTGCGCCGCTACCGCCGCCGCCAGCAGCACCGGATCAACCCCGGCACGATAGCCACGCTTGGGTTGCCATATCTGCAACCGCCCGCCCAAAAAAGCGTCACGGCTCAGCTCTGCATCATCCATCAGGCCCCATGCCATTATCGGTGATCACCCGCAGCGCCGCATCATAATCATCCTCGCGTACCATCAGGCGGCGCGGCAATATGCCGATGCTGCCCTCAAGGACGCTCATGTTTACGTCGATTTCAAAGCAGTCTATACCCTCGCCCTGGAGCAGTGCTGTCGCCATCGCCATCGAGACCGGGTTATTGGTGCGCATAAGCTGTTTCATATTGGGCAGATAACGGCATGGCGCATAATTTGTCGAGCCATGCAGCAGGGAAAACATGAGCCTCGATCGCGCAGCCGCAACAACCGCCACCAAACCGCATGAACAACTGGCCCTGCATCTGGCCGCAGGGATGGCTAAGGTGAACGCCCTCATCGCGCAGCGGATGGAATCAGAACACGCCCCGCGCATCCCGCAGGTCACGGCGCATCTGGTCGGTGCGGGCGGCAAGCGCTTGCGCCCGATGCTGACCCTCGCGGCGGCGGAACTCTGCGGCTATGATGGCCCCTATCACGTGCATCTGGCCGCAACGGTGGAATTCATCCATACCGCCACCTTGCTGCATGATGATGTTGTCGATGAAAGCACCCAGCGGCGCGGGCGCCCCACGGCCAACCTGCTGTGGGATAACCAATCCTCGGTGCTGGTCGGTGATTACCTCTTTGCGCGCGCCTTCCAGTTGATGGTGGAGCCGGGCAACCTGCGCGTGCTGGAAATCCTGTCCAACGCCGCTGCCACCATAGCAGAAGGCGAAGTGCTGCAACTCAGCGCCGCGCGTGATCTGAAAACCGATGAAAGCGTCTATCTCAAGGTGGTGCGCGGCAAAACCGCCGCGCTGTTTTCCGCCGCAACAGAGGCAGGCGGCGTGTTGGCCGGTGCCACGCCTGCACAGATTCAGGCGCTGTTTGATTATGGTGATGCGCTGGGGATCGCCTTTCAGATCGTCGATGATCTGCTGGATTACTCCGGCGACAGCCAGCAAACCGGCAAGAATATCGGCGATGATTTCCGCGAACGCAAACTGACCCTGCCGGTGATCAAAGCCGTGGCCATGGCCGACACGGCCGAGAGGGCGTTCTGGGCGCGCGCCATCGAAAAGGGAGATCAGCAACCCGGTGATCTGGATCACGCCATAGCACTCATGCAGCAGCATGGCACGCTTGACGCCACGCGCCGCGATGCACTGGATTGGGCAGACAGGGCCAAAGCCGCGATGCAGGCCCTGCCGGATCATCCGCTGCGCCACATGCTGACCGATCTGGCAGATTACGTCGTCGCCCGCCTGCGCTGACCCTGCGTTTCTTCTTGCCTTAA
>JBLRWJ010000033.1:0-6591 GCA_047921315.1 Rhodobacterales bacterium
CTTGTCTGTTCTGTGGTGACACTACGTTCAAGGCGATGTTTGAACCACGGGTTAGCCCATGAATGCACTGTCTTCAGCGAATGCGCTGGCCCCTGCCCGCCTGCCGGACAGGCCCGCCGCATCGCCTTTCGCGCCACAGGTCATCGAACGTGTTATGCGGGTCAGGGGCGATCTGCGCCTTGGTGTTCCGGTTGTGCTGGTCAGCGAAGGCCGTGCCGCCATGGTCATCGCGGTCGAGGTCTTGGGCCTTGAACGCCACAGCGCGGTGATGTCAGCCGCATCGGCCGCGGGGCATCGCGCTGAAATCGCGTTGACGCGGCACCGCTTGGCGATGCTCGGTCTGGAAGACCTGCCACCGTCCGAGGTGGTTTGTATGGCGCTGCCCGCCAAGGCAAGCCTGCCTTGGATCAGCGCCTTGGCTGATCCGGGGCAAAGCGCGGTGCAGGTGCCGCCCTTTGGCAAGATCGCGGATCTGCCGCAACGCATTGACGGCAGCGATATCCACCGCGCCGCGATTGCGCTGGCCAAGTCGGCGCAATTATTGCCCGCCGCCCTGATCCTGCCGCTCAAGGATGGGCTGGCCGAGGCGATGCGGCATGGCCTGAGCCTGATCAACGCAACCGATGTTCTGTCAGAGCTTGCAACGGCGCGGGTGCAGCATCCTGTCTCATCCGCAGCTTTGCCGATGGCCGTGCATCAGGCGGGGCGCGTGCATGTATTTCGCCCCGATGACGGGGGTTTCGAGCACTACGCGATTGAAATCGGCACCCCGGACACAAAGCATCCGGTTCTGGTGCGGCTGCATTCGGCCTGTTTCACCGGCGATGTGCTGGGCAGTCTGAAATGTGATTGCGGGCCACAACTACAGGCCGCCTGCGCCAGAATGGCCCAAGCCGGTGGCGGGGTTTTGCTCTATCTCAATCAAGAGGGGCGCGGGATCGGTCTGGCCAACAAGATGCGCGCTTATGCGTTGCAGGATCGTGGATTTGATACGGTTGAGGCCAATCACCATCTGGGCTTTGACGATGATGAACGCGATTTCAGGATCGGCGCTGCGCTTCTGGCGCGGCTGGGCATCACCTCGGTGCGGTTGCTGACAAACAACCCCGCCAAACTGGCGATCCTGCAGGCGCAGGGGATCACCGTGACAGAGCGGGTGCCGCTTGACGTTGGAAAAACCGACCAGAACGCACATTATCTTGCAACAAAGGCCGCAAAATCAGGACATTTGTTCACATGAAAGCTACGGCGTTATGGTGTGTTGCCCCGGACAGGGCCGAAATACGACCCGCCTGGATCGCTGAGGGCGTCTTGGTCAAGGCCGTGTTTTCCGGGATCAGCCGGGGCACGGAACGGCTTGTGTCCAAAGGGCAAGTCCCGGTTTCGGAATATGACAGAATGCGTGGTCCCGGGATGGAAGGGGCGTTTCCCTTTCCGGTCAAATACGGGTATTGCAATGTGGGACAGGTGGCTGAAGGCCCGCTGCAAGGCCGCTACGTTTTCGCCCTGTTTCCGCATCAAACTTTCTACAGGTTGCCGCAAACGGCCCTGACCCTGCTGCCCGATGCGCTGCCACCTGAACGCGCCGTTCTGGCCGCCAATATGGAAACGGCCCTGAACATCCTGTGGGATAGTGGCGCGGGCGCGGGTGACAGGATCGCCGTGATCGGTGCCGGTGTTGTGGGGGCGCTGGTCGCAACGCTGGCTGCCAGACTGCCGGGGGCCGAGGTCAGCTTGGTTGATGTGAACCCGAACCGTAAAACGCTGGCCGCGGCGATGGGTGTCTCTTTCGCGTTGGCTGAGGACGCGCCGCAAGATTGCGATGTGGTGATCCACACCAGCGCATCCGAAGCCGGCTTGGCCTTGTCATTATCCATCGCGGGGCTGAACGCCACCGTGGTTGAGGCCAGCTGGCATGGTGATGCATCTGTTCCGGTCCCCTTGGGGCAGGCCTTCCACAGCCGTCGCTTGCGGATGATCAGTTCTCAGGTCGGTCATCTGCCTGCCGATCGTTTGCTGCGCTGGACCTATGCGCGGCGCATGGCCAAGGCGCTGGAGCTTCTGTGCGATCCGCGTCTGGATGTTCTGATTTCCGGCGAGACAGCATTTGCCGATCTTCCCGGCGCCTATGCCACAATTCTCGCGGCCCCTGACACCTTGTGCCACCGCATTCGTTACTAAAGGCTGACTGCCCCCTGAACCATCCCCTCCAAAGGAGTTGAAATGTACGCCGTCGAAGTCCGTGACCATATCATGATCGCCCATTCCTTCCCCTCGCCCCTGTTTGGCCCGGCGCAGGGCATGCATGGCGCGACATTCACCGTCGATGCCGCCTTCTTTGCCGATGATATCGACGAACACGGGCTGGTCGTGGATATCGGTCTGGCGATTGAGGCCCTTGCGCAGGTGTTGGAGCCGTTGCGCTACAAGAACCTCGACGAGGCCGCGCAGTTCAAGGGTATCTTCACCACGACAGAGTTTCTGTCCGGTCATATCTTTCGGGAAATGGCGGCCAAGGTCCGTGCGGGTGATCTGAAAGATGCCAATCGCGTCAAGCGCCTCAGGATCACGTTGCATGAAAGCCATCTGGCGCGTGGCTGGTTTGAGGCAGAGATCTGACCCATGGGTTTTTCCGCGACATGGCTGGCCTTGCGCGAACCTGCCGATCATGCGGCGCGTGATCCTGCGTTGCTGTCTGCCGCAGCGCGGGCGGCGGGTGCCAGTCCGGTGATCGTTGATATGGGCTGCGGCACCGGATCGACGATCCGCGCCTTTGACGGCACTTTGACCCAGCCCGCCGCGTGGCGGTTGCTGGACAATGATCCCGCCCTGCTGGATCAGGCCGCGCATGGTGCCGGGGGCACTGTGTCCACCCATCAGTTTGATCTGCGCGATCTGGACCTTCTGCCGCTGCAAGGGGCCAGCCTTGTCACCGCTTCGGCGCTTCTGGATCTGTGCTCCTATGATTGGGTGGCGGGCCTTGCTGATCGTCTGGCACGGCATGGTCTGCCTTTTTATGCGGCCCTCAACTATGATGGCGTCATGCAATGGTCGCCTGCCGATGCGGCCGATGCGGATGTGACATGCGCGTTCAACCGGCATCAGCGCGGGGATAAAGGCTTTGGCCCCGCGCTTGGCCCTGATGCTGCTGATGCCATCGCCTCGGTCTTTGCCGCAGCAGGGTTTCAGGTGGCACAAGCCCAAAGCCCGTGGCGGCTTGGCCCAGCGCAGGCGCATCTGCAACGCGACCTGCTGGCAGGGATCGCCACCGCCGCATCCGAGGCGGGAGAGGGTGCCGCCAAAGATTGGGCAGAGGCCCGCATCGCCATGATCGCACACGCCCAGTGCCATATCGGGCATCGTGATCTTCTGGCCTTGCCCCCCGGTTCCGAAAGAAGCGCGGCATGACCGGCAAAAAAGGAGAACAGCAATGCACAGCGTGACTGTTACCCCTAAAGTCTGGGAGCGTATCCTGGCGATCCGTGCCGGACGCGCCTGCGCCTGTTGCGGCATCTGGTCCGATGCCGAGCGCGCCGCCTTGTCGCTTTATGGCCCTTTGGCGCGGCGTGATCTGGGGCCGGTGACTGTGGCGCAGATCGGCCAATCGCTGGATGGGCGGGTGGCCACCGTGGCGGGCGATGCCCGCGATGTGTCCGGCCCGGACGGGTTGACGCATCTGCACCGGATGCGGGCGCTGGTTGACGGGGTGGTGATCGGCGTCGGCACGGCGCTGCATGATGCGTCACGCCTGACGGTGCGGCTGTGCAGCGGCCCCAATCCGGCGCGGATCGTGATTGATCCAAAAGGGCGGCTGCCAGACAATGCACCCGCCCTGCAGGCCGATGGTGCGCGCCGTTTCGTGGTGCAGGCGGTTAAGCGTCCGCGCCCCGCCGGGGTCGAGATCATCCGCCTGCCGTTGATGGACCGGCTGTTCCGGCCCCGCTCCATTCTGGCGGCGCTGCATGATGCGGGTTTGCCCAACCTGCTGATCGAGGGCGGCGGCATCACCATTGCGGGCTTTCTGGAAGCAGATCTGCTGACCCGTTTGCAAGTGGCCGTTGCACCGCTGTTGATTGGTGCGGGGCCTGCGTCTTTGACAACAAAGATGCCGCATCTGAAGCTATCAGATTGCATCCGCCCGGATGTCCGGGTGTTTGGTCTGGGGTCTGATGTTGTGTTTGATTGCGGGCTGTCACCCCAAGCCAGCGCCGCCACGCGCCCTTTGCATACAACGCCGCGGGATGTATCATGTCACGCCGCATCATTCCTGTCTTGAGGGCGCGATGACACGGCCCAACCGCCCCGAACTGGCCTGCGTCAGCTGGAACATCCATCGCGGCAAGGGGCAAGACGGACGCAGTGATCCGGCACGGACCGTTGATGTCCTGTTATCCGAGGTCGCCTTGCCCGGAACCGGGCTACTGGTCTTGCAAGAAGCCGATGAAGAACAACGCCCGCATCGCGGCATTCTGGATATCCAACGGATCGAGGCCCAGACCGGCCTGCGCTATGCCCATCCCGACCAAACCATGCGATGGGGCGCGGATAGTCACGGTTTTCTGGGGGTGATCCTGTTTCTGGCCTCCGATATCCGGATCGACGATATGACCTTGCTGGACCTGCCCGGCCATTGTCACCGCGGGGCCGTTGTTCTGGATGCAACGCGTGCGGGGCGGTCTTTCCGCGTGATAGGCACACATCTGTCGCTGGGCCAGCCGCTCCGCATCGCGCAGATGCGGGTGATCGGGCAGCATCTGCGCCGGCGTCAGGCACGCCAGACCGTCCTGATCGGTGATCTGAATGAATGGCGGCCTTGGGGCGGGCTGGCCCTGTCGCCGCGTGTGATCGGGCAGGCGCTGAAAGGTCCGGTCAGGGCCAGCTTTCCGGTGGCGCGGCCAATTTTTCCGCTGGACCGGATTCTGACCACTGCGCCCGGCCAGGTGACAGGGATGAAAGCCCTTGATGGGCCTGGTATCCGCATCGCCTCTGATCATCGCCCGGTGGCGGCACTGGTCAGTCTGGGCGATATGCGGTCGTGACACTGTCCATCCAGCGGATCAGTACCGGTGCCGCGATCATCGGCCCTGCTACGGGCAAGAGCCATAGCGCGGCAGGTTGATTCACCGCCACGACCAGCCCGACCAATGCAAACCCGGCTGCTGCCTCTGCCAGCCCCTTTGGCAGGGATAAGGACACCGCTTTGGATGCGGGGCGTTTCCACCCGCAATCGCGCCCCATCAGAACCGCCAGCACCGCAGCCGTGTGATGCAGCATAACGATGGGGGCCAGCAAGCTGGAGATCAGCAACTCTGTCGCAAAGGCGCGCAGACCCACGCGCCGCCGCCACGGTGTTGCCTGCGCACCCGCCAAACGCCACAAGCCAGACAGCTTGGGCAGCAGCAATACGATGATAATCAACACAAAAGGGACACCGCTGTTCAAGACCACCAGCCCCGATCCCATCAGCACCACCAGCGCCAACCAGACGGGCCCCGCGAGAAAGCTGAATATTCCTGACGCGATGTGCAACCGGCTTAGCAGGTGCAGGCCGGGGGCGGCAATCAACCGGATATGTTGCAGATTACCTTGGCACCAGCGCCTGTTGCGGCGGTGGAAGGATGCCATATCCTGTGGCCCGTCCTCGGCGCTGCCCGCTGTGTCGGGATCAAAGGCCACAGCCCAGCCGGTGCGCCGGATCAACGCGGCCTCGATAAAATCATGGCTCAGGATGTCGCCGCCAAAGGGCGCAGGGCCGGACAGGCGCGGCAGATGCGCCGCTTCGGCAAAGGCGGCGGTGCGGATCAACGCGTTATGGCCCCAGTAATTTGCGGTATTGCCTGTCCAAGCCGCCAAACCTGATCCAAAGGGCGGCCCCAGCAAACGCGACGCGGTGCGCTGGACCTGCCCGAAACGGCTGCGCGCGGGCAGCAGGGCCATTCCTGCCTGCAACAGACCCAACCCCGGCTGGGTCTCCATCCGCCACAGCATCCGCGCCAGCCTTGCGCCGGTCATCCTGCTATCTGCATCCAGCACCAGCATCTGCCCGTAATCGCGGCCTTCACGATCAAACCATTCGGCGATATTGCCGGGTTTGCGCCCGGTATTTACCAACCTGCGACGATAGTTGATCGCCCCATCCGCACGCAGGGATGACAGCGCTGCCTCTTCCGCCGCAACAGAGCCCGCGCCAAAGGTATCAGACAGCACGATCACATCACAAAACGGCGCAAGGTCTGCTGACCTGATTTGCCGGACCAGTTCTGACAGATTGCGTTTGATGGCATCAGGGTCTTCCCGGCACACCAGCAACAGAACCGCCGTGCGGCTGGCAGGTTGCCACCCCGATGCAGGGCGTGAAACGGGGGCTTGGGCGCAGATCAGCCCTGTCAGCGCAGTCGCCGCCCCGCCCGAGATCCACATCAGGCTGGGCAGCACAAGCGCCATGGCAAGCATTGACCAGACCGTCCATTCAGATATGTAAAAAGCGTTTGTCGCTGCAACGATCAACGTCATGCCCAAGGTCAGTGCAAAGAACAATCGCCTTGCCCCAAGCGCGGCTGAGCGTGCCCTTACAGGTCCGGTGATATGGCG
>JBLRWJ010000033.1:6691-14805 GCA_047921315.1 Rhodobacterales bacterium
GCCGCGCCCACATGCATCAGCACCAAAACCCCTAATGCCCATGCCCCGGCGTAGTGAACGGATTTGGCCGCATTCGCCAGAACCTCGGATCGTGGCAGAAATGTCCCCAAGCCCAGCGCATCAAGCGATTCAATCGGAAAGCCGCCAGCGCGAACGCGGACATATCCTGACACGGGCATCATCACGATCAATCCATACAGAATACCATGCGTCCATGCCGCGACCCGCTTTTGCCACCGCGGGATGGACCGCGGCAAACGCGGTGGCGGGTTGAGGAGACGGTAAATCAACCTGACCGCTACCAGCACCCCGATCAGCACCCCGATATTTTTGTGAAATATAAACAATGCATCACGTGTTGACCGCCCAAGACCGTCCTGGATCATCACAATACCAACAGGAACGGTTGCCAGCACCATGGCGGCCACGATCCAGTGCAGCCAACGGGCAGGTGCGGTGTAATGTTGGCTTTGCTGTCCCATCGCGTCCTCGCTCCTGACAACAGTTTCAGGTAGCGGGCGATGGCAGTGGGTCAAGCTTTACACGAGAGCGTGAACATAGCGGGTAAGGCATCGCTTGGCGGCGTCCGGCTGCTTGACTGCGCCTGTGCGGCACTACCTCTGCTTGATGAGCATGATATCGCCCCCGGTTGCCCCTTTGACGCGGCCTCGCAGTTTCCGGCTGCGGGGATTGCGGCCGCGCACCGCCTTGGTTCTGTGTGCGATGGCAACGATGGCGGTGATGGCAGCCTTGCATCTGGGTGTATTCGGCACGCAGCCCGAAGCCCTGATCGCCTTTGCGGTCTTTGCCTTTGGGGTCATGTATCTTTGGCGCAGGCTTCCCGCCGTTTACCCGCATCACAGATTTGGTGCCTGCAATGCCGTCACCTTGCTGCGCGCCGGACTTGGCGCAAGCCTTCTGACGCCGCTCTTTGCCAGCGATCCGGTCGCGGGCAATCTTGGCGCTTGGGCAGTTGCCGGCGTTGCGCTTATCGTGTTGGCACTGGACGGGGTGGATGGCATGCTGGCACGCCGCAGCGGCCTGACATCCGCCTTTGGTGCGCGCTTTGATATGGAGGTTGACGCCGCCCTGTCGCTGATCCTGACCTTGCATGTGCTGGTGGATGGCACAGTGGGGCCTGTTGTTCTGCTGCTGGGGGTCATGCGCTATCTGTTCGTTGCAGCCGCAATGGCCCTGCCATGGCTGTCTGCCCCCCTGCCGCAGCGGTTCGGGCGCAAGATGGTCTGCGTGGCGCAGGTGTCTGCGCTGATTGCTTTGCAAGTGCCGGTTTTGCCATCGGCGCTGGCACAATGGATCGCGGTGGTGGCTGGTCTGGCGCTGCTGTGGTCCTTTGGGCGGGATACGCTCTGGCTGTGGAGGCACAGACCGTGACCCGCGCTGGCCTTGCACGGATCGCGCCGCCGGTGTTGGCGGCGCTTGTGCTTCATCTGGTCTTGATACAGCCCAACCACCCTGCGGCCATGACATGGGGGGCGCTGGCCGTTCTGGCGCTGGAATGGCCTGTGCTGTTGCTGGCGTTGCCAGTGATCGCTGACGGGCGGTTGGGGCGCGCCTTGCGCGCGGCGCTGGTCGTGATCCTGACGGTGATTGTCGTGCTCAAGACGGCAGATTTTGCGATGTTCACCGCCTTTACGCGGGGTTTCAATCCCATCGGCGATATCCCTTTATTCGCTGCGGCCTTTCGGCTGCTTTCAGGATCAATCGGGCTGTTGCCCGCCATCGCCGCTGTCATTGGCGCGGTTCTGGCTGTGGGTGCTCTGGCCGTGATCCTGTGGTGGGCCATGGGGGTTTGGGCGCGCATGCCGTTGCCGCGCCCGGCGCGCTTTGCCGCAGCGGGCGGCGCGGCGCTGGCCTTATGCGTGGCGGTTGCGGATGTGGGGTCTGTTATGGCGCGGTGGCAGGTGCCGTTCCAGACACCCGGCGCGGCCTTTACCGCCCGCGTTGGCATCGAACGCACAGCGCTGGTGCGCAACACCATTGCCGATCTGCGCATGTTCAACAGCTTGGCCCGCACCGATCCTTTTGCAGGCCGCACAGACCTGCTGGACTTGATCGATCGTGACGTTCTGGTGATCTATGTTGAAAGCTATGGCCGGACCAGTCTGGACACGCCCTTTTATGCCCAAGAGCACCGCCCCTTGCTTGCTGGTGCAACCCGCCGTCTGGAAGATGCGGGCCTTGCCATGCGCTCTGCCTATCTGACATCGCCCACGCGCGGCGGGCAAAGCTGGCTGGCACATGCGACATTTGCCAACGGGATGCGTGTGGATGGGCAGGCCCGCTATCAGGCCGCGCTGGCCAGCGGCCGCGAGACACTGTTCCATATCGCGGGCCGATCAGGGTTTCACACCGCCGCCGTGATGCCTGCCATCACGCTGGATTGGCCGGAATCCGATCTGATGGGGTTCGAGACCGTTTTGCCCGCTGCCAGCCTTGGCTATCAGGGTTTGCCCTTCAACTGGGTGACAATGCCAGACCAGTTCACACTGGCCGCAACGGACCGTTTGTTGCGTGACCCTGCGCGTGATCCGTTGCAGGATCGCAATCTGTTTGCCCAGATCGCGCTGATTTCATCGCATGCGCCATGGGTGCCGGTGCCAGAGCTGATTGCATGGGAGGGTCTGGGCGATGGATCGGTTTTCAACGACATGGCCCAATCAGGTGAAAGACCTGATGTGGTCTGGCGGGATCATGACAGGGTGCGGCAGCAATATCGTATGGCCGTGTCCTATAGCCTTGAGACGGTCTTTGACTATGCCGCCCTGCATGCCGGTGATCCGCCGCTGATGATCATCATCGGTGACCATCAGGCGGCAGGCTTCATCGCCTTGGATGAGCGTCCGGATGTGCCTGTGCATCTGATCGGCCCACCGCACTTGATGGCGGCGATTGCGGATTGGGGGTGGTCACCCGGCCTGATCCCGGCGGATGATGCACCGCTGTTGCCGATGGAAGCGATGCGCGACATGATCCTGAACAGCTTTACCGCCGCGCCACCGCCCCGCAGCGCGCTGGCAGAACCGGATTCCAACAATGAAGGGTAGCGTCTTGATATCGCGCAAAGCAGGCCTCAAACTGTTGCGGATCGCGGTGGCGCTTGGGCTGCTGGGCCTGCTCTGGCAAACAGTGGATGGCCCCGCGGCGCTTGACCTGTTGCTGCGTGCTGATCTGGTCTGGCTGTTGGCAGCAGTCATGGCGCTGACGACGCAAACCTTTTTCTCGGCGTTGCGCTGGCGGCTGACGGCGGGGGCCTTGGGTCAGGTAATCGCGGTCAGGCATGCCGTGCGGGAATATTATCTGTCACAGATCATCAACCAGTCTTTTCCGGGTGGCGTTCTGGGGGATGCCGCGCGCGCGCTCCGTGCAAGGCACGGGGCCGGGCTGAAACGTGCGGGGCAAGCCGTGATATTCGAGCGGCTGGCCGGTCAGATGGCGCTTCTTGCAGTGACGATCAGCGCCATCACCCTTGTCTGGCTGTTCCCCGGCCGCATCGTTTTGCCCGGTTGGGTGCTGAACGGTGTCGCGGTTGCATTGCTGGCGCTGGGGCTGGCCGGCGGTATGATCTGGGCGATCAGTCGCGGCAGCAGCACCGTTGCACAGCATATGCGTGACTGGACACAGGATTTTGCCACCGCTGTCTTGTCCCGCAAGGTGTTGCCAAGCCAGATCATGCTTAGCCTTGGGACCACGGTGATGAACTTGCTGGCCTTTGCCCTCTGCGCCAAGGCAACGGGGACGGCCCTGCCGCTTACCTCAATCATGATCATCGTGCCGCTTATCCTGTTCACCATGCTGATCCCGATCACCGTCAGCGGCTGGGGCTTGCGTGAAGGTGCGGCTGCCGCGCTGTTCCCGCTCATCGGAGCCACCGCCACCGAAGGGTTCGCAGCCAGCCTTGCCTTTGGTCTGGTGTTTCTGGCCAGCGTATTGCCTGCGTTGCCCTTCGTTCTGCTGCAGCCCGCAGGCGGCGCCGGCCCCCTCGCGGCGCAGCCTTCTGCTCAGGGCAATTCAGCCGCCGGGATGATCCCGAAAAACGCACCATCGGACCAGATGCCAAACCAGTTGACGCCGTCCACCTCATTTTCGGCACCCAATTCGACCAGCCGGTAAAAACTTTTGCGATCAATCAACGCCTCCAGCCCGGCGCGCACCATTACATAGGGCGAGGGTTCGCCCGTTGCGTCATCGCGGACAAACCGCAGCGGGGTGTCAACACTGGCGGTGACACTGTCACCAACATTTGTGTGAAAGGTCAGCCGTTGCTGTGACCCTGCACCGCTGACGTCGAAATCCACGGCCAGAAACGGCGCGTCATCCACGGTAATCCCGACCTTTTCAACCGGGGTAACAAGAAAGTAGGCGTCACCATCGCGGCGCAAAATGGTCGAGAACAGCCGCACCAGCCCCGGCCTGCCGATGGGCGTGCCTTGATAGAACCATGTGCCATCCCGCGCGATGCGCATGTCAAGATCACCGCAAAAAGGCGGGTTCCATAAATGCACAGGCGGCAGGCCCTTGCCTTTTGCTGCCTTGACAGAGGCAGCAATGCCTTCTGCTGACGGGGTCACAATCATTTGTCCGCTCATTGGTTTTGCCATTTCCCTTTCCCGCGATACTATCATCATATCGAGGTAGGGTTCAAAGGAGGGATTGCCATGTCCGATGACGCGGATCTGATCGCCGACATCGAAGCGCTTGAAGGCAAGCTGGCACAGGCGCGCGGCTCAATCACCCGCCGTTTTATCGGGCAGGAACAGGTTGTCGACCTGACCTTGTCAGCCCTGCTATGCGGTGGGCATGGTCTGCTGATCGGCCTGCCCGGTCTGGGCAAGACCCGTCTGGTGGAAACGCTGTCAACCGTGATGGGGCTGCATGGCAACCGCGTGCAGTTCACACCGGATCTGATGCCCGCCGATATTCTGGGGTCCGAGGTTCTGGAAACGGATTCGGATGGCCGCCGCGCGTTTCGCTTTGTGGAAGGGCCGATTTTTTGCCAGCTTCTGATGGCGGATGAAATCAACCGCGCCAGCCCGCGCACGCAATCTGCCCTGTTGCAGGCCATGCAAGAACGTCGCGTCACCGTTGCGGGGCAGGATCGCGCGCTGGGCAAGCCGTTCCATGTGCTGGCAACGCAGAACCCGATTGAACAGGAAGGCACCTATCCCCTGCCCGAAGCGCAGCTGGACCGTTTTCTGGTGCAGATCGATGTGCAATACCCTGACCGGGCCACCGAGCGTGACATCCTGATTGCCACAACCGGCGTGACCGAGGATGAGGCCCATCAGGTTTTTACCGATACCGAATTGCTTGCAGCCCAGACCCTGCTGCGGCGGATGCCGGTTGGGGATGCCGTTGTCGAAGCGATCCTTGATCTGGTGCGCGCCTTCCGTCCCGATGATGACAGCGCGGATGAACGCGTGCGCCAGACCGTTGCATGGGGCCCCGGCCCGCGTGCCGCGCAGGCCTTGATGCTGACAGTTCGGGCGCGTGCCTTGCTGCAAGGGCGGCTTGCGCCCTCGATCGAGGATGTCGTGGCCATGGCGCGTCCGGTTCTGACGCACCGGATGGCGCTGAACTTTGCGGCCCGCGCCCGTGGCGATACCCTGAGCGGCCTCATCACCGATACCGCCGCCCGCATCACGCGGATCGAGGCGGCTGCGTGACCTATCCCCTGACCCTGCGCGCCAGAGCCGAGGCCGAGGCGGCCCGCTTTCCCCCGCTTCTGGCGCGGGCAGAGCATTTGGCGGGCACCATGTTGCTGGGCGAACATGGCCGCCGCCGCGCCGGGCAAGGGGATGATTTCTGGCAATATCGCCCGGTGCAGCAGGGGGATCCGCTGCGGATGATCGACTGGCGCCGCTCGGCAAGGGGTGACACGCAATTCGTGCGCGAACGCGAATGGCAAATCGCCCAAAGCGTGATGCTTTGGGTTGATCAGGCCGCATCGATGCGGTTCACATCAGACCCTAACCTGCCCGAAAAGGCAGATCGGGCAAGATTGCTGGCGCTGTCCGTTGCTGTCCTTCTGGTCCGTGGCGGCGAACGTGTCGGCCTGACCGGCACAACCCTGCCGCCACGCCACGGCAATGCGCAACTTCTGCGTCTGGCGGAAACCTTCTCGCAGGATGATGCCGCTGATTACGGCCTGCCCGAAGCACGGGCGATGATCCCGCAGGCGCGCGCGCTGTTCATCTCGGATTTCCTGTCGGATCTGGCACCGGTG
This sequence comes from Rhodobacterales bacterium, assembly GCA_047921315.1. Classification (GTDB taxonomy): domain Bacteria; phylum Pseudomonadota; class Alphaproteobacteria; order Rhodobacterales; family Rhodobacteraceae; genus Seohaeicola. Next base: position 12,936 of record JBLRWJ010000033.1, read on the forward strand.
CAGGCCGCCCTGACCAAAGCTGCAGATCGCGGCGTGCGCGGCGTGTTGCTTCAGGTGCTTGATCCATCGGAAGAGGCATTTCCCTTCCAAGGGCGCACCATCTTTCAAAGCATGGGTGGCACGATTGCCCATGAAACCCTGAAAGCGGGTGATTTGCGCGGCCGCTATCTGGAGCGTCTGGCCACGCGCAAGGCGGCGCTGGCTGATATTTGTACCGCAACAGGCTGGCAGTATCAGTGCCACCATACAGACGCATCGGCGCAATCTGCGCTGCTTTGGATCTGGCGGGCCTTGGAACGGGGAGCAGGCGCATCATGATCGGCCCTGTCGGTTTTGCAGCCCCATGGTTATTGCTGGGGCTTTTGGCGCTGCCCATCCTTTGGGTGATTTTGCGCGCCGTGCCGCCTGCGCCGATCCGCCGCCGCTTTCCCGCCGTGGCGCTGCTGTTGGGGCTGAAAGATGATGAAAGCGTCACCGACCGCACGCCATGGTGGCTTTTGTTGCTGCGGATGGCGGCGGTGGCTGCTGTCATCATCGGCTTTGCCGGACCTGTCCTGAACCCGCAGGCAGATCGTCAGCCGGGCACCGGCCCCGTCCTGATCGTGATGGATGGCGGCTGGGCGGGCGCGCCGGACTGGACCGGACGCGCTGAACTGGCGGATCGCTTGCTGGCCGAGGCGGGCCGCGAGGGGCGCACTGTCGCGGTCATGCGCCTGACTGCCCCGGAGGAGGTTGCATTCCAGTCCGCTGATCTGTGGCGCAGCCGTATCGCGGGCCTGTCACCGCACCCGTGGCGCCCTACGCCCGACATGATGATGCGGGCAGCAGAGGTATTGCCAGAGGGCGGGTTTGAAACGCTGTGGTTCACCGATGGTCTGGCGCTGGAGGGGCGTGATCCCCTGCTGGCCGCCTTGGAATCGCGTGGCGCGGTCCGCGTCTTTGCATCGGGCCGCAACCCTGTTGCCCTGCTGCCCGCCATTTATCAGGACGGGGTTTTGCAACTGGCTGCACGCCGCGCAGCCCCCGGTGCCGCACAGGAATTGACCATCGCCGCCCATGGTCTGGACCCATCCGGCGTGCCGCGCATTCTGGCCACGCTGCCGTTGCGCTTTGACAACGGCGAGACTGCGGCGCTGACCGAGGCCAGCCTGCCCGCAGAATTGCGCGCAAGGATCACCCGCTTTGAGGTTGAAGGTATCCGCAGCGCCGGGGCTGTGGCGCTGTCAGATGACAGCCTGAGCCGCCGCCAAGTGGCCCTGATTGCCGGGCGCGATGATCGTGAGGGGCTGGAGCTTCTGTCGCCCCTGCATTACTTACGCCAAGCGCTTGCCCCCAATGCCGATCTGTTGGAAGGGGGGCTGACCGATGTGTTGCCCGCCAATCCCGATGTCATCATTCTGGCCGATATCGCCACCCTGTCCCCGTCCGAGCAAGACGCGCTGCTGGACTGGACCGAACGCGGCGGTTTGCTGCTGCGCTTTGCCGGGCCGCGCCTTGCCGCGAGCGAGGTCAGCAGGACCGAGGAGCATCCCCTGATGCCCGTCCGGCTGCGTGCAGGTGGCCGCACCGTCGGCGGCGCAATGAGCTGGGGAGACCCCAAAACGCTGGCCCCTTTCACCGAAGACAGCCCCTTCTTTGGTCTGCCTATCCCGGATGATGTGAATGTCTCGGCGCAGGTCATGGCCCAGCCTGATCCGACACTGGCGGACAGGGTGATTGCGCAACTGACCGATGGCACCCCGCTGGTGACCCGCAAACAGATCGGGCAGGGTCAGGTGGTGCTGGTCCATGTGACCGCCAATGCGGAATGGTCCAGCCTGCCATTATCGGGGCTATTCGTGCGGATGCTGGACCGTCTTTCCGTGTCCTC
>JBLRWJ010000033.1:14905-23569 GCA_047921315.1 Rhodobacterales bacterium
GCCTGCCATTATCGGGGCTATTCGTGCGGATGCTGGACCGTCTTTCCGTGTCCTCCCTCGGTACGGCTGCCGATATCAGGGATCTGGAAGGCACAACATGGCAACCTGTCACCGTCCTTGACGGTGCGGGCAGGGTGCAGGACGCGCAGACGATGCCCGGCGTCGACGGGGCCGCTTTGCTGTCAGCCCCGCTTGGCCCGGACCTGCGCCCCGGTCTCTATGATGGCGGGGATCGTCGCATCGCGCGCAATATCATGTCCGCAGACAGTGTTCTGGAACCCGCAAGCTGGCCATCGCGTATCCCGGTTGAGGGCTTGTCGCGTCCGGCAGAAACACCGCTGGCGGGGTATCTTCTGGCTGGCGCTCTGGCATTGTTGCTGGCCGATGTGATCGCCTCGCTGGCCCTGTCAGGGCGGTTGATCGGGGCGCGCGCGGCAGCCATTGTGCTGGCAACGCTGCTGATCATGCCACAGAATGGCGTGGCGCAGCAGGCCAGCGGCGATGCATTTGCGATTGCTGCCACCTCGGAACTCAGGCTGGGTCATATCCTGACAGGGGATGCGCGGCTGGATGATCTGGCGCAGGCCGGTCTGCGCGGTCTGTCCGAGACATTGTTTTTCCGCACCTCGGTCGAACCGGGGGAACCGATGGCCGTCAATCTCGAGATTGACGAGATCGGGTTGTTTCCCTTCCTGTACTGGCCGATCACCCCCGATCAGCCCACACCCTCTGCTGAGGCTTATGAAAAGCTGAACCGTTACCTGCGGTCTGGCGGGATGATTCTGTTTGATACACGCGATGCCGATGTTGCAGGTTTTGGCGCTGCCAGCCCGAACGGGCGCAAACTGCAACAGCTTGCCGCCCCGTTGGATATCCCGCCATTGGAGCCGATCCCCGAGGATCATGTGATCACCCGCACCTTTTATCTGTTGCAGGATTTCCCCGGCCGCCACACGGCCCGCGATGTCTGGGTCGAGGCGGCCCCGCCGGATGCTGAGCGCATTGAGGGCATGCCCTTTCGCAACCTCAATGACGGCGTGACGCCTGTGGTGATCGGCGGCAATGACTGGGCGGCGGCTTGGGCGATGGACAACCGCGGCAATGCACTTGTCCCTGTCGGGCGCGGTTTTGCGGGTGAACGGCAACGCGAACTGGCCTATCGCTTTGGGGTGAACCTGCTGATGCATGTGCTGACCGGAAATTACAAATCCGATCAGGTCCATGTGCCAGCCCTGCTGGACAGGTTGGGCCAATGACCGGACAGATCATCTTTGACCCCCTGCTGCCATGGGTGGTGCTGGCCTTCCTTGGCGGCGTGGTTGCGTTGGCGGCGGCCTTGGCGCTGATACGTGGCCTGTCAGGCTGGGCTTTGCGCCTGCTGGCCGGGCTGGTCGTGCTCGCTGCGCTATCCGGCCCCAGCTGGCAGGAGGAGGACCGCGCCACGCTGTCCGATATCGTGCTGATGCTGGTTGATAAATCCGCCAGTCAGGCGCTGGGCGACCGTGCCGACCGCACCGCAGAGGCCGCAGACGCGCTTGAGGCGCGGCTGGCGGCGCGCGGCAATACCGATGTGCGCCGCATCGAGGTACCCGATGGAGAGGGTGACAGCGGCACCTTGCTGATGACCGCCCTGAACGATGCGCTGGCGCAAGAGCCGCGTGGCCGTATCGCGGGCATCGTGGCGCTGAGCGATGGGCGCGCGCATGATATGGACCGCGCCCCCGATCTACCCGCGCCGCTGCATCTGTTGCATAGCGGCCTGCCCGATGACTGGGATCGTCGCCTGATTGTCGAGAACGCCCCCGCCTTTGCCATTCTGGGCGAGCCTGTCACCCTGACCTTGCGGGTCGAGGATATGGGCGCGGCCCCTGCGGGGGCCACCCGTGCGCCGCTTGAAATCTCGGTGAATGGGGCAGAACCGGAACGCTACGAGATCGAGATTGGCCGCTCCTTTCAGCTGCCCGTCACGCTGCCCCATGCAGGCCGGAATGTGATCCAGTTCACCGTCCCCAAGGCCGGGGGCGAACTGACAGATCGCAACAATACCGCGCTGGTGCAGATCAATGGCGTGCGGGATCGTCTGCGTGTGCTGCTGGTCTCCGGTCAGCCCCATGCGGGCGGGCGCACATGGCGCAATCTGCTGAAATCCGACAGCTCGGTTGATCTGGTGCATTTCACCATTCTGCGCCCGCCTGACAAACAAGACGGCGTGCCGGTGTCGGAACTGTCCCTGATCGCCTTTCCTACGCGTGAATTGTTCATGGAAAAGATCGATGATTTCGATCTGATCATCTTTGATCGCTACAAACGGCGCGGCATCCTGCCTTCGCTCTATCTGGAAAATGTGGCCGACTATGTGCGCAAGGGCGGCGCGGTTCTGGTGGCCGCCGGTCCTGATTTTGCCACGGCCTCGTCGCTTTACCGCTCACCTTTGTCAACGGTGCTTCCGGCGCGGCCAACCGCACGGGTGATCGAGGAAGGCTTTGTGCCGCATGTCACCGATCTGGGGCAACGCCATCCGGTGACAGTGGGTCTTGCCCCCGACGGCCAAGAGGATTGGGGCCGCTGGCTGCGCCAGATCGACCTTGTGACAGAGCGTGGCAATGTCGTGATGTCAGGCATCGATGATCGGCCGCTGCTGATCCTTGACAGGGTTGACAAAGGGCGGATTGCCTTGCTGGCATCGGATCAGGCATGGCTTTGGGATCGCGGCTATGAGGGGGGTGGCCCCCAGTTGGAACTGCTCCGGCGTCTGGCACATTGGATGATGAAAGAACCCGAACTGGAGGAAGAGGCGATCTGGGCCGAACCCACGGGCCAAAGAATGCGCATCATCCGCCGCACACTCGAAGACAGCGCAGGCCCCGTGACAGTAACCACTCCTGACGGGGATGAGGTGGAACTACCCTTGACCGAGGTCAGCCCCGGCCGATTTGAGGTGGAATATGAAGGGCCGGAGATCGGGTTGTATCGTCTGACCGATGGTGATCAATCTGCCGTGATCGGCCTTGGCCCCGCAGCGCCGCGCGAGTTTGAACAGACGATCGCAACCGGCGATGTGATGGCCCCCGCGATCAACAGCCTGCGGGGCGGTGTTCTGGCGCTGGCCGATGGTCTGCCCGCGATCCGCGATGTCAGCGCCGGGCGTCCGGCCGCCGGACGCGGCTGGATCGGGCTGACCCCGCGTGATGCCTTTGAGACGCGCGATTTACGGCAGACGCCCTTGCTGCCGGCATGGCTGGTCCTGCTGCTGGCTTCTGGTCTGATTGTGGGGGCATGGCTGCGCGAGGGGCGGCGTCAGGGCTGAACCAAGGCGCGTGCCGCTTGCCTGCCGCTTGCATCACGCGACCGGCTCCCCCGGATCATCGGTTTTTGCTGTCAGCACGGCGCGCGACTGTGATGCAAATTCCCGCCGCCACAAAACGCCAAGGGTTATGACAGTTGCCGCAACCAGCGGCACTGCGCCCAAGAACCACGCGACACTTGCCAGCGCGAAATAGACAGACCGCAAGCCCCGATTGAAGCTGCGCGCCGCTGTGATGTTCACCTCGGCGGCTTTGGCGGCACGCGGCAGGGCGCTTGGATCGCTGACATCGTTCGGCACGGCTGCAATCAGCACGGCGCAATAGCCGAACAGCCGGTGCGACCAGACGAATTTGAGGAACGCATTGGCCAGAAAGATCAGCGTGATCAATAGCTTTACTTCCCACACGAATATCGGATCATTGGTCATGGTCAGATCGCTGGCGACACCTTGCAGGCGTTCGGCATTGCCGATCAGGGCCAGACCACCGCCAATGGCGATCATCGTGGCAGAGGCAAAGAAAGACGCGCCCTGCCGCAAAGTGCTGAGAACCTGCGCATCAAACATCCGCATCTGGCGCGCGACCATCATGCGCATCCATTCGCGGCGATACTCTGCCATCAGGATAGACACCGAGGGGCGCCAACCGCCTGTCGCCTCGATCCGCCATCCAATCATCAGCCAGCCGCTGAAGAGCAGCACAAGTCCCGCAAGGTCCAGCGGCCCGAATAACCCAAGGCGATCCATCCATGTCATGGCGATGTCCTATCCTGTCATATGAGGACTTGCCAGACGGCATAAATTGGTTATATTTTTTTACCAATACGCAGGAGGAGCGCCCAACATGGACATGCCGACCCCCAATCCGGTAATCTTGGCCAAGAAATCACGCCTTGTGGAACGGCTGCTGACGGTGCTGCCGGCACAGGCCGTGATCCATGACGAGGCCGAAACCCGCGCATATGAATGTGACGCACTGACAGCGTATCGTTGTGCGCCCATGGTCGCTGTGCTGCCGGCAAGCACGCAGGAAGTATCTGATGTCCTGCGCATCTGCCACGACATGGGCGTGCCGGTTGTGCCACGCGGTGCGGGCACATCGCTGGCGGGCGGCGCCCTGCCAACGGCTGACTGTGTCATTCTGGGTGTGGCGCGGATGACCGAGGTGCTTGAAACCGATTACGATAACCGCTTTGTCCGCGTGCAAACCGGGCGCACCAACCTTAGCGTGACGGGCGCAGTGCAGGAGAATGACTTTTTCTATGCGCCTGACCCGTCCAGCCAGCTGGCCTGTGCAATCGCAGGCAATATCGCGATGAATTCAGGCGGGGCGCATTGCCTGAAATACGGCGTGACCACGAATAACCTGATGGGCGTGACGATGGTGCTGATGGATGGCACCGTTGTTGAGATTGGCGGCGCGCATCTGGATGCGGGCGGGCTGGATCTGCTGGGCGTGATCTGTGGCTCGGAAGGGCAGTTGGGTGTGGTGACCGAGGCCACCCTGCGCATCCTGCGCAAACCTGAAGGCGCACGCCCTGTGCTGATGGGGTTCGACAACAACGAAGTGGCAGGCGAATGCGTGTCTGACATCATCAAAGCAGGCGTTCTGCCTGTGGCGATCGAATTCATGGACCGCCCCTGCATCCGCGCCACCGAAGCCTTCGCCAAAGCAGGCTATCCCGATTGCGAGGCGTTGCTGATTGTCGAGGTTGAAGGGTCCGCCGCCGAGATCGACGAACAGCTTGAGAAGATCATCGCCATTGCCCGCAGGCACAATCCGGTCGAGTTGCGTGAAAGCAAATCCGACGATGAAAGCGCGCGGATCTGGCTGGGGCGCAAATCGGCCTTTGGCGCGATGGGACAGATCAACGATTACATGTGCCTTGATGGCACGATCCCTGTCAGCCAGCTGCCATATGTGCTGCGGCGCATCGGCGAGATGAGCCGGCAATACGGGCTGGATGTGGGCAATGTGTTTCACGCAGGCGATGGCAATATGCACCCTTTGATCCTGTTCGATGCCAACAAGCCCGGTGATCTGGAACTGTGCGAGGCATTTGGCGCCGATATCCTGAAACTTTGTGTCGAGGTGGGCGGCTGTCTGACGGGTGAGCATGGCGTGGGGATTGAAAAACGCGACCTGATGGTGGACCAGTTTGCCCCGGACGATCTGGATATCCAGATGGCCGTCAAGGATGTGTTCGATCCGCAATGGTTGCTGAACCCCGCCAAGGTATTTCCGCTTGCTGCATCGGATGCGCGCCGCGCCGCCTGAATGCAGCAATGCAGCCCCCGCGCCGGGGGTTTCACCCCCGGACCCCCAGAGTATTTTTGGAACAATGAAGATGATGACACCCCAGTCCGAGGCCGAGCTTGCCGAGATGATTGCCAGCGCCCATGCGCCCATCCGAATCATCGGTGGCGGGACGCGTTCCGTGGTGCCGCAAGGCAATGAGGCGACATTGTCGGCGCGCGGTCTGGTGGGGATCACGCTTTATGAGCCGGGTTCGCTGACGCTTGTGGCGCAGGCAGGCACCCCGCTGGAACAGATCGAGGCGGCACTGGCTGCCGAAGGGCAGCGCCTGCCATTCGAGCCGATGGATCACCGCGCCCTGCTGGGCACAAGCGGCACACCCACGATTGGGGGGGTCTTTGCCGCCAATGTCAGTGGACCGCGCCGCATTCAGGTGGGGGCTGCGCGCGATTTTCTGTTGGGCGTGCGGTTTGTGGACGGGATGGGGCGCGCCCTCAAGAATGGTGGGCGGGTGATGAAAAACGTCACCGGCTATGATCTGGTCAAGCTGATGGCCGGATCACGCGGGCGTCTTGGTGTCATCAGCGAGGTATCGTTCAAGGTGTTGCCCCTGCCAGAGGTGACCGTGACACTGGTGCTGAGCGGGCTGGATGATACCGCTGCTGTGCAGGCGATGGCGCGGGCGCTTGGCTCACCTTTCGAGGTGAGCGGAGCAGCCCATTGGCCGGGGCGGGGGACGTTCCTCAGGATTGAAGGCTTTGCCGGTTCGGTCGCCTACCGCGCTGCAAAATTGCAAGACATGCTGGGTGGCGAGATCGAGGACAGCGCGCAGCGCTGGACAGAGATCCGCGATGTTGCGCCGTTTCAGGGCGCTGACGGAGATATCTGGCGTCTGTCGGTCAAACCAAGCGATGCGCCGGGCGTTGTTGCCCGTTCCGGTGCCGAGGCCGCGCTTTATGACTGGGGCGGCGGCCTGGTCTGGCTGCGCACGGCGCCCGGAGCGGACATCCGCAGGCGGATCGCGCCCTTTCAGGGGCATGCCACGCTGATGCGTGCGGATGCGTCCACCTTGGCAAGACTGCCCATGGAACAGCCCGAAGCCGAGGCGCTTGCAAGGCTGTCGGCGGGCATTCGGGCCAGATTTGATCCGCGCGGTATCTTTGCGGCAGATATGGATGCGGTGCAGGCTGCCGCCTCATGATTCTTGTCTTTTTCGTTCCGCTTGTCTTGGCTTTGTCGCTTTGCCTGTTGTCACCGGGGCGGCAAGCCGCGATCGGCATAGGGGCCACGGCGGTTTTTCTTCTGGTGCTTTGGCTTGTGTTCGGCACCACCCAGGAGGCGGGTCTGGTCGGCTCTTACGCTGTGCTGGCGGCGCCGGGTGTGGCTTTGGCCGGGCTTGCCCATCTGACCCATCGCATTCTTGGCCCGCGCCTGCCGGTTTGGGGATATGCCGTGGCTGCGGTGGGTCTTCTTTATCTGGCTTCGGCCTTTTTGCGCGCAATCGCGGGGAACTGACATGCAGACACGTTTCACACCCGAACAACTGACAGACCCTGCCATTGCACGGTCAAACCAGATATTGCGCGCCTGTGTGCATTGCGGCTTTTGCACAGCGACCTGTCCGACCTATCAGATTTTGGGCGATGAATTGGACAGCCCGCGCGGGCGCATCTACCTGATCAAGGACATGCTGGAAAACAACCGCGTGCCTGATGAGAAGACTGTCAAGCATATCGACCGCTGCCTGTCCTGCCTTGCCTGTATGACCACCTGCCCCTCGGGTGTACACTACATGCATCTGGTCGATCATGCCCGCGCCTATATCGAGGAGCGCTACAAACGCCCGCTGGGTGACCGCATGTTGCGCTGGGTTCTGGCGCGCATCCTGCCCTATCCGATGCGGTTTCGCTTGGCCCTTCTGGGGGCCAAGATCGGGCGGCCATTTGCGCGCCTGATGCCGGATGCCCGATTGCGCGCGATGCTGGAGATGGCCCCACGCGATATCCCGCCCGTCAGCCGCAATGACGACCCGCAGACCTTTGCCGCCAACGGCATGCGCCGCAAGCGCGTTGCCCTGATGACAGGGTGCGCGCAGCGGGCACTGAACACCGATATCAATGATGCCACCATCCGCCTGTTGCAGCGGCATGGCTGTGACGTGGTGATTGCCAAAGGTCAGGGATGTTGCGGGGCATTGACCCATCATATGGGCAAGGAAAAGGAAAGCCATGCCACCGCCGCGCGCAATATCCGCGCATGGGTGGCCGAGATGGATAATGGCGGGCTGGACGCTATTGTGATCAATACCAGCGGCTGCGGCACCACGGTGAAGGATTACGGCCATATGTTCCGCAACACTGATCTGGCCGCTGATGCCGTGCGCGTGTCTGCCATTGCCAAGGACGTGTCCGAGGTGCTGATGACCCTTGATCTGCCACAGGGTGCGGAAAAAGGCCTGACAGTTGCCTATCACGCGGCCTGTTCGTTGCAGCATGGTCAACAGATCAAGACCTATCCCAAGGACTTGCTGAAACAAGCGGGCTTTGCGGTGGTTGAACCTGCTGACAGCCATCTGTGCTGCGGGTCAGCCGGGACATATAACCTGATGCAGCCAGAGATGTCCCAACAGCTCAAGGCGCGCAAGATCAGCACCCTTGAGGCGCGCAGGCCTGATGTCATTGCCGCCGGCAATATCGGGTGCATGATGCAGATCGGATCGGGAACGGCCATTCCGATTGTCCATACAGTCGAGCTGCTGGATTGGGCAACCGGGGGGCCACAACCGCCTGCCCTGACAGCACCGGGAAAGACAGCACCGGGAAAGACAGCGCCGGAAATCCCTATTCTGCGCTGATGCTTGACGCATTTTTGCCGTAATCTGCGCCTATCGCTAATCCTGTCTTCTGAGGGATCGCTATGCATCGCGCATTGACTTTGGCTTTGGGTCTGTTTTGTACCGGAGTGGCGTTTGCCGCTACTGGGGGCGCATCGGCACAGGATACGCGGCTGACCCGCCTTGATACCGGCGATCAGACCCGTGGCTGGGAAGCCGTAGGGCGGCTGGACATTGACGGGCGCGGCTTTTGCACCGGTGCCCTGATCG
>JBLRWJ010000034.1:0-22931 GCA_047921315.1 Rhodobacterales bacterium
GTAGACAATAGCGCGACAGGGCAGTCGATCAACTCCTCGACCCGGCGCACATATTTGATTGCGGCGGCAGGCAGGTCGGCCCAGCTGCGCGCACCTTCGGTTGATTCGCTCCAGCCGGGCATTTCCTCGTAGATGGGGGTGCAACGCGCCTGCTGGTTGGCGGCGGTGGGCAGATAATCGATCCGCGCGCCGTCCAGTTCATAGCCGACACAGATTTTCAGCGTCTCGAACCCGTCCAGCACATCCAGCTTGGTCAGCGCAATGCCGTTGACGCCCGATGTGGCGCATGTCTGGCGCACCAGAACCGCATCAAACCAGCCGCAGCGCCGCTTGCGCCCGGTATTGGTACCAAATTCATGCCCGCGCTGGCCCAAACGCTCGCCATCGGCATCGTGCAATTCGGCCGGAAACGGGCCTTCGCCCACGCGGGTTGTGTAGGCTTTGACGATCCCCAGCACAAAATCAATCGCACCGGGGCCAAGGCCCACGCCTGTTGCCGCCTGTCCCGCAATCACGTTGGAGGAGGTGACAAACGGATAGGTGCCAAAATCGATATCCAGCAACGCGCCTTGTGCGCCCTCAAACAAGATACGTTTGCCCGCTTTGCGCTTTTCGTTCAGCACCTTCCAGACGGGGGCGGCATATTCCAGCACGGCAGGCGCAATCTCGGTCAGGGCCGCGATCAGCGCGGCGCGGTCCACAGGCTCCATCCCCAGACCACGGCGCAGCGCGTCATGATGCACAAGCGCACGGTCCACGCGGGTGGCCAGCGTGTCGGGATCAGCCAGATCCGCCACGCGGATGGCGCGGCGGCCCACCTTATCCTCGTAGGCGGGGCCGATGCCGCGCCCCGTGGTGCCGATCTTGGCCACGCCCACCGCCTCTTCGCGGGCGCGGTCCAGCTCGCCATGCAGCGGCAGGATAAGCGGCGTGTTTTCGGCAATCATCAGCGTATCAGGTGTGATCGTCACGCCCTGCCCGCGCAGGCCCGCGATCTCTTTGACCAGATGCCACGGGTCCAGCACCACGCCATTGCCGATCACACTCAGCTTGCCGCCGCGCACGATGCCGCTGGGCAGGATCGCCAGCTTGAACACCTGCCCGTCAATCACCAGCGTATGCCCCGCATTGTGCCCGCCCTGAAACCGCGCGATCACATCGGCGCGCTCTGACAGCCAGTCAACGATCTTGCCCTTGCCCTCATCGCCCCATTGCGCGCCGACTACCACCACATTCGCCATTGCCTGTCCTTTTCCGCTCTGGATCAAACCCGCGCCTCTCATATCGGGCCACGCGGATACTTGAAACCGGAAACTGTTGCGGCGGCGGCAATGCCCGCTGATTGCCCGCACACGCGCGCCCCGATGGCAGCGCACGGTCCGGGTTTCGCGCTCCACGTTTCGCGGGTTGCCCCTTGGGACCAAATTGCCTAGATAGCACGGCAGAACACGGCCCACCCAATCCAGTCAGGCGATCGTCCATGGAAAACGTCATCCTTATCATCCACCTTCTTCTGGCCCTTGCGCTGATCGGCGTGGTGCTGATGCAGCGCTCCGAAGGCGGCGGGCTTGGCATGGGCGGCGGCGGTGGCGGTGGCGGCGCGATGTCCGGACGCTCGGCCGCAACGGCCTTGGGCAAGATCACGTGGATTCTGGCCATCGCCTTTATCTGTACCTCGATTACCTTGACCATCATCGCGGCGCAGAAATCGGCCGGCTCCTCGGTGCTGGACCGGATCGGCGGCGAACGCAGCGCGCCTTCGCCTGTCCCGGCCCCGTTGGGCGATCTGCTGCCCCCGCCCGCGGGTGATACCGCACCGCTGGTGCCGCGCGCCGACTGATCCACAAGGGATTGAGCCACCACCGCTTGTCGCAACATCATGTTGCGGCCAGCTTGCCTTTTGTCCGCGAATCCTCTATGGGTCAAATCCCGTGGTGCTGCGGTCAGTTTGATCCGCAAAAGGCGCTTATCTGCTGACAAACGCAGCCTGAACGACGGGGGATGCCAACCGATGGCACGCTATATTTTCATCACGGGTGGGGTTGTATCGTCGCTGGGCAAGGGCCTTGCATCGGCCGCTTTGGGCGCGTTGCTGCAGGCGCGCGGCTTTTCGGTGCGGCTGCGCAAGCTGGACCCTTATCTGAACGTGGACCCTGGCACGATGTCACCGTTTGAACATGGCGAAGTGTTCGTTACCGATGACGGGGCCGAAACCGATCTGGATCTTGGCCATTACGAGCGCTTCACCGGGGTTGCGGCCCGCCGCACCGATTCCGTCAGTTCGGGGCGCATCTATTCCAACGTGCTGGAGAAAGAGCGCCGTGGCGATTATTTGGGCAAAACCATTCAGGTGATCCCGCATGTCACCAATGAAATCAAAGACTTTCTGGCCATTGGCGAGGATGAGGTTGATTTCATGCTCTGCGAGATCGGCGGCACAGTGGGCGATATCGAAGGGCTGCCCTTCTTTGAGGCGATCCGCCAGTTCTCGCATGACCGGCCGCGCGGGCAATGCATCTTCATGCATCTGACGCTGCTGCCTTATCTGGCCGCGAGCGGCGAATTGAAGACCAAACCAACCCAGCACAGCGTCAAGGAATTGCAAAGCATCGGCATCGCGCCGGATATCCTTGTGTGCCGCTCCGAACATCCGATCCCCGAGAAAGAACGCGAGAAGATCGCGCTCTTCTGCAATGTCCGCAAAGAGGCGGTTGTGGCGGCCTATGACCTGAAATCAATCTATGAGGCGCCGCTGGCCTATCACCGCGAAGGGCTGGATCAGGCCGTGCTGGACGCGTTCCAGATCAGCCCCGCGCCGCGCCCCGACCTGACCGTGTGGGAAGATGTCGCTGACCGTATCCATAACACCGACGGGGCCGTGAACATCGCCATCGTGGGCAAGTATACACAGCTTGAAGACGCCTATAAATCGATCAAGGAGGCGTTGACCCATGGCGGTATGGCCAACCGCGTCAAGGTCAATGTTGATTGGGTCGATGCCGAGATTTTCGATAACGAAGACCCCGCCCCCTATCTGGAAGGCTTCCACGCGATTCTGGTGCCCGGCGGCTTTGGCGAACGCGGCACCGAGGGTAAGATCAAGGCGGCAGAATTCGCCCGCACGCGCAAAATTCCCTATCTGGGCATTTGCCTTGGCATGCAGATGGCCGTGATCGAGGCAGCGCGCAATGTGGCAGGGCTGACCACTGCAGGCTCCGAGGAATTTGACCATGAGGCCGGGAAAAAGCGGTTTGAACCCGTTGTCTACCACCTGAAAGAATGGGTGCAGGGCAATCACAAGGTCGAGCGTAAGCTGGGCGATGACAAGGGCGGCACGATGCGGTTGGGCGCCTATGACGCCACCTTGTCGAAGGATTCGCTGGTGGCACGCGTCTATGGCGGCACGGCGATCGAAGAACGCCACCGCCACCGCTATGAGGTCGATATCCGCTACCGTGAAAAGCTGGAAAGCTGCGGGTTGCGCTTTTCCGGCATGTCGCCTGATGGGCGTCTGCCTGAAATCGTGGAATGGCAGGATCATCCGTGGTTCATCGGGGTGCAGTTTCACCCCGAGCTGAAATCAAAGCCCTTCGCGCCGCATCCGCTGTTTGCCGATTTCGTGCGCGCCGCCATGGAAACTTCGCGTCTGGTCTGACGGGTGGCCGCCCTCGGTTTTCCCTGTCCCTGTCGGGACAGGGTCAGTTCACCTCAGCTATCCAGTTCGCATACCGGGTTGATCTGCCGGTCGCGCCGGATCATGCGGGATACGCGGTTTTTCAGACGGCTCAGCATCGTTTCATGCAAAGGCGGCTGCGTCGGAATATGCGGTGCAGCGGTCGTCATGCGTAAATCCAGCAGCGCAGGATCAAACACCCAGCGCCCGGCGCGGCCCTTCTGGCCATCGCGGCCCTGCGCCTCGATCCAGCAAAGCATCAGGTCATAGGCCCGCCCCAGCCCCCGGTCAGGATCGGGCAGATAGAAACCGCACATGATACGGCTGTGGATCGAATCAAGCAGATTGCACCGCGCATGCACCTTTGGCAGCAGGTCGGATTTGGCGATCATGTTGTATTGGCCCGGCGCACCGTTGAAAAAAACCTGCAACGCTGTCTCCAGATCAATACTGGTGCGCGACATCATGCGCCGCAAATGATCAAGATTGTCACCATCCCAATCAAAGGTGATCGCAGCGCGGCGCAGGCTTTCCACCGATTCCACCGAAATGGGCATCGCGCTTTGTGTGTCCGCCCAGTCCGCCCTGTTTGTCCAGTCCGCCCTGTTTGCCTCGGTCATGAATTGCCTTCTCCTTGCGCGTCATCCACCATCACCATCGCCGCCCAAATGGGTCATTTTGAGGAGCGAATATGACAAGCCTGTGCAACCTGCGATTTTATCTTCGGGTTGGTCCGATTGTATCGCTGTTTTGCGCCCTGCTGCCATTCGGCCAATGCGCAATCATGGCGCAAACCGGCCATGCGCAATCTGACGCGATCCTTGCACAGCCCTATGCCGATCTGGCCCGCCAACTGGGGCAGCGCGAAGGGTTCGAGGCCTGGCCCGCCCGCCCCGAACCGGGGCATCTGCTGCAAGGGCTGCATCGCGGATCAGGCATCACGATCGGCAGCTACTTGACCGGCCAGACCCCCGGCATCCTGACCCAGAGCAATGGCGAACGCTTTGATACTCTTACAAATATGACGCCAGACCTGCCGCTGTCTCTTGCCGCGGTGCCGCGGGGGCAAGGGCTGGCCATCGCGCATCATCGCGGCTTTGGCTCCAACGCGGTCTTTCCGCTGGGGCCTGACGGGTTTGGCCGGATTTCCGGGCGCGGCGAAGGATCGCTTGCGGTGCTGTTTGACCATGACCAGCGCGCCACCGGCTTTCTGGTGCATTCCGATTACCCCGATCCGCTGGGTAGCCGCGCCGCGATGCGCGGCACGGTCGATGTGATCCTGCTGACCCGCGAGGGGCAGATTCTGGCCCGCCGCAGCACGCCGCTGGAACAGGGCATCACCGCGATTGGCTATGCAACCGCCAGTGGCGCGCCGGACATTGCCGCAATGGTGATCCTGAACACCGATCCGGGCGGCATTGCCATTGATGACATTCTTTATGACGGCGCAGCCCTGATAGGCTGGCGGCACCACCCCGGCGCGGATGGCTTGCAGGTATCTTGGCAGTCCGGCCCCGGCGCGCTACTGTTGATGCATGCTTGGCAAACTGCTCAGATCCTTCCGCGCCACCCATGATGCGCCCCTGCCACAACCCGATGCGCAACTGGCGCTTGGGGCCTTGATGGTGCGGGTGGCCAAATCCGATCACATCTATCAACTGTCGGAAATCCAACAGATAGACCGTTTGCTGGCGCGCCTGTTCACGCTCAACCCGGTTGAGGCGGCCAAGATGCGCGCCACCTGCGAGAAACTGGATGCAAACGCCCCGCATACCGATCATTTCGCCGCATTGATCCGCGATGGTCTGGATCATGCCCACCGCCTTGCCGCGCTGGAGGCGCTCTGCGAGGTGATGCTGGCCGATGGCACGCCCCATGTGGAAGAGATCGAGGAAATTCACGCAACCCGCGTGTTGCTTGGTCTGGATGAGACGGATTTGCAGACCGCCCTTGCCAGCGCCCGCGCCGCTTTGCGCTGACCGCGCCATATCCCCAACGGAGAACCCCGCCCGATGTTTGCAGACCTGTTGAAACGTCTGACCCAACCCGCCGCCAACACACCGCTTCCCGACACAGATGCGCGGCTGGCCCTTGGCGCGCTACTGGTGCGCATCGCCCGCGCCGATGGCGATTACGCCCCGCAAGAGGTGCATAGAATCGACCGTATCCTGATGTCGCGCTACGGCCTGTCCCCGCATGCTGTCATTGTGCTGAGAAAAGAGGCAGAGGTGCTGGAAAGCGAGGCACCCGACACCGTGCGCTTTACCCGCGCGATCAAGGAGGCGGTGCCCTATGAGGACCGCGTCGCGGTGATCGAGGCGCTGTGGCAGGTTGCCTTGGCCGATGGCGCGCGCGACGAGGCGGAGGATGCGCTGGTGCGCATGGTGTCCAGCATGTTGGGCGTCACCGATCAGGATAGCGCGCTGGCCCGCCAAAGGATGCAGGGCCCCGCATGATCGCCAGCCTGCCGATGTATGACTGGCCGGAAATCCGCACAGAGCATGACCAGTACTGGCAATCCCTGCGCGCCGCCATCGGATCAGGCCCGCCGCATCTGACGCGCGGGTTTAATGATTACCTTACCCATTGGCAGCACCCCGACCTGCTGCTGTCTCAGACCTGTGGCATGCCCTACCGCACCGCCCTGCATGGCAAAGTCACCTTGATCGGCACGCCGGATTACGGGCTGCCGGATTGCCCGGCGGGGTTCTATCACAGCGTGCTGGTCGTCAATGCACAGGATGATCGCAGCCAACTATCTGATTTCATGGATGATATTCTTGCCTATAACGAGCCGGGCTCGCAATCGGGCTGGGCCGCGCCGCTGACCTATGCCGCAGAACGCGGCCTGCGCTGGTCACGCGTCTTGGCGACAGGCGGGCATCGCGCCTCCATCCATGCCGTGGCCTCTGGCCGCGCCGCTCTGGCCGCCATTGATGCGGTGACATGGGAACTGGCCCTGCGCCATGAGCCCGCCGCCGGCCGCTTGCGGGTGCTGGCGCGCACCACGCCAACGCCGGGCCTGCCCTATATCAGCGCCCGTGGCCAGCCGCCCGCCCCGCTGCGCGACGCCATCGCGCTGGCCATTGACAGCCTTGCACCCGCCACACGCAGGGCGCTGATGCTGCGCGGCCTCTGCACCATCCCCGCCGCCAGCTATCTGGCCATCCCCACCCCCGCCGCGCCGGATCCGTAACCGGATCGACCGCAGCACCGGCTTTGCCGCAAGCCTGCCCGATCCATGCCCAATCCGGCGCCGACCATGGGTCAATTCGGAAGCTTTGGGCCGGAAGATCTCGTTTTGAAAGTTGCAATGGTGCGTTTTTTCGTCCCTATACTGGCCCGGAACCACACCAGAATATGGACATACCCTTGACGGATACACAGCCTGCCCAAAACACCGCCCCACTGTCAGACGCGGCGCCAGTGATCGAGATTCGCAACCTGCACAAAGCATATGGTTCGCTCGAAGTGCTCAAGGGCGTTGATATCTCGGCACGGCGCGGCGATGTGGTCTCGCTGATCGGGTCATCCGGCTCGGGCAAATCCACCTTGCTCCGCTGTGCCAACCTGCTTGAGGATAGCCAGCAGGGCGACATTCTGTTCAAGGGCGAACCTGTGCGCTGGCGCGGCACCGGGCTGAACCGGCAACCCGCCGATGCCAAACAGGTGCTGCGCATCCGCACCAACCTGTCGATGGTGTTCCAGCAGTTCAATCTGTGGTCCCATATGACCATCCTGCAAAATGTGATGGAGGCACCGGTCACCGTGCTCAAACGCGACCGCGCCGAGGTTGAGGCCGCCGCCCGCCGCTATCTCGACAAGGTCGGCATCGGTGAGAAATGCGATGCCTACCCCGCGCAGCTGTCCGGCGGGCAACAACAACGCGCCGCCATCGCGCGCGCGCTGTGCATGGAACCGGAGGCGTTGCTGTTTGATGAACCCACATCGGCGCTGGACCCCGAACTGGAACAGGAAGTCGTCAAGGTGATCAAGGATCTGGCCGCCGAAGGGCGCACCATGATGATCGTGACCCATGACATGCGCATGGCCGCCGATGTGTCTGACCACGTGGTGTTCCTGCATCTGGGCCGGATCGAGGAACAAGGCCCGCCCGACACGCTGTTCAGCGCGCCCAAAACCGAACGGCTGACCAAATTCCTGTCCGCCTCTGTCCCGGCCTGAACGCGCGGCAGGTGGCCCACATATCAGGGCCAAACCCCGGATATTTTCCTAACCAACGGAGACTGAAGATGAAACAACTGATCCTCACCACCGCCGCCTTTGCGCTTGGCGCGGGCATGGCCATGGCGCAAAGCCAGACCATCCGCTTGGGCACTGAAGGCGCCTATCCTCCCTATAACTTTCTCAACGATCAGGGCGATGTTGACGGGTTCGAGCGTGAGGTCGGGGATGAACTGTGCCAGCGCGCCGCGCTGACATGCGAATGGGTCACCACCGATTGGGACGGGATCATCCCCAACCTTGTTTCGGGCAACTATGACACCATCATCGCCGGCATGAGCATCACGCCAGAACGCGCCGAGGTGATCAGCTTCACCCAGAATTACATGCCGCCCGCCGCCTCTGCCTTTGTCGGCCTGTCTGCCGATGTCGATGTCGACAGCGGCGTGATCGCCGCGCAGGCCTCTACCATTCAGGCGGGCCATGTGGCGCAAAGCGGTGCGGCCCTGCTGGAATTTGCCACCCCCGAAGAAACCGTCGCCTCCGTCCGCAACGGCGAGGCGGATGCGGTCTTTGCCGACAAGGATTACCTTGTGCCGCTGGTCGAGGAATCAGGCGGATCGCTGGTCTTTGTGGGCGAGGATGTGCCACTGGGCGGCGGCATCGGCATGGGCCTGCGCCAGACCGATACCGAATTGCGCGACACATTTGACGCGGCCATCACATCGATGAAAGAGGACGGAACCCTCAACGCATTGATCATTAAATGGTTCGGAGAAGACGCCGACACCTTCTGATCCCGCAGATGACAAGGGGGTGCCGCCCGCAACAGGACAGGCGCCCCCCGCTTCATTGTTCCGAAAATACTCAATCCTCACGCCGCGTCAGGGGACTATATGTTCAGTTTTTGCACAGATCCCGGCACCCTGTCCGATCTGGCTTGGATGGCCTGCTATCTGACGACCGGCAAACATATGAATTTCTACTATGCCTTCGGCACCGTGCTGGGGCTGCTGGCCATCACCGCGCCCACGGCGCTGGCCTTCGGCTTTGCCGGGGCCACGGCGGCGCGGTCGCGTTTTCTGCCGCTCAGCCTTTTTGGCAAAACCTATATCGCCATCGTGCGCGGCGTGCCTGATATCGCGTTTTTCCTGTTCTTCGTGATCGCACTGGATCAGGGGCTGGAATTCGTCAAACATCAGATCGTCTGCCCCGACTGGGACCAGCCGATCCGGCAGGGCAATGATTTCATCGTCTGTCAGGCGGCCAAAGTGCCCTTGGGCAATTCCCCGCAATGGGTGCATAAAACCTACAGTTTTTTCGTCGCGGTCTTTACCTTTGCCATCGTGTTCGGGGCTTTTGCTGCCAATGTTCTTTTCGGGGCCATGCGCGCCGTGCCACGCGCACAGCTTGAAACCGCCGAAGCCTATGGCATGACCCAGCGCCAGACATTCTGGCGCATCGTTGTGCCGCAGATGTGGGTCTATGCCCTGCCCGGCCTGTCGAACCTGTGGATGGTGCTGATCAAATCGACGCCGCTGCTGTTCCTGCTCGGGGTCGAGGATATCGTCTATTGGGCGCGCGAACTGGGCGGCACCAAAACGGCACGCTTCACCGATTACCCGCATGGCGACTGGCGGATGTGGTATTTTCTGGCGCTGCTGGTGTTCTATCTGGCCTTCACCCGCGTCTCAGAGGTGGTGCTGGGCCGGGTGATGGCCCGCCTGACAGTGGGTCAGGCGACAACGGGCGGCGACGCGCAGCGAAAGGCCCAGGCATGAGCTGCACCCAAACCATCATGGATTACGGATTGCGCAGCCTTGGCTATGGCGAACGGCTGTTGCCCCGCACGGATTTCACCCTGTGCCAGCAATTCACCCTGATCGGTTCAGGCCTGATCTGGAATGTCTATTTCGGGGTGATCGCGCTGGCGGCGGGGTTCTTTCTGGCCACCGCTCTGGCCCTTGGCAAAGGCGCGCACAGCGCTTGGCTGCGCAAACCCTCGGAATGGTTCATCTTCATCTTCCGTGGCTCGCCGCTGTTTATCCAGTTTTTCTTTGCCTATTTTCTGTTCCTCAGCCTCAAAAGCGTGCATCCCTTCTTTAACCCGTTCAGCTCGGCCTGGGCAGGGGCGCTGGTGGTTTTGTTCCTCAACACCGCTGCCTATTCGGCCGAGATCTTCTATGGCGCGCTCAAATCCATCCCCCGCGGCGATGTCGAGGCGGCGGATGCCTATGGCATGTCCGGCTGGCCGCGGTTTCGCCGTGTGATCTGGCCCACGATGCTGCGGCTGGCTTGGCCGGGCTATACCAATGAGGCGATTTTTCTGTTTCACGCCACGACACTGGTGTTCTTTTCCGGCTTTCCCGCGCAGCAGCAACGCGGAGATGCCCTGTATTATGCGCGCTATTTCGCGGATCAGACCTTCAACCCGTTTATCCCCTACCCGATCCTTGCGGCCTATTTCATTGTGCTGACACTGGTGATCATCGGGCTGTTCGGCTTGGTGAACCGCCGCCTCAACCGCCATCTTCCTACCGAACAACGCCGCAAAATTCGCTTGCGTCCCAACTTGATCCGGTAGTATCAATATTTTGATCATATTTTCAGGGTGTGATCCGAACTGTGCCATTTGACTATTCGGGCTGCTACAACCCTGCATCAGAAATTTGATCATAAACAAAGGACCAAGGGCATGGACCTGACACCTCACCCGATGCGCATCCGCGTGCGGGCGGATTGCGCCAGCCCTCAACCCGTCAGGTGAGACGATGAAGAACTGGCTCAGAAAGCACCCCGAGGTGCGCACAATCCGCGTGGCCGCTGCCGATCTGAACGCGCAGGCGCGGGGCAAACGTGTGCCCACCCGCTTTGCCGACAAGGTTGTGGATGAGGGCACGCGCTTTCCACTTTCGGTGCTCAATCTGGATATCTGGGGCGAGGATATCGATGACAGCCCGCTGGTGTTTGAAACCGGCGATGCGGATGGCGTGCTGAAACCGACCGAGCGTGGATTCCTGCCGATGCCATGGCTTGAGGGGCCGACAGCCCTGCTGCCGATCTGGATGTTCCGCGAGGATGGCCGCCCCTATGAGGGTGATCCCCGCCACGCCCTGCGCGCCGTTGTGGCCCGCTACAAGGCGCGCGGCCTGACGCCCGTTGTAGCGGTGGAGCTGGAATTTTTCCTGATCGACGATTCAGGCCGCAAGCTGCAGGTGCCTGTCAGCCCCCGCTCCGGCAAGCGGCGCAAGGCGGCAGAGACCCTCTCGATCCGCGCGCTGGATGCGTTTGATACGTTCTTCACCGATCTTTACGAAGCCTGCGAGGACATGGACATCCCCGCCGATACCGCGATATCCGAGGCCGGTCTGGGCCAGTTCGAGGTCAACCTGATGCATTGCGACGATGCGCTGCGCGCCGCCGATGATGCGTGGCTGTTCAAGATGCTGGTCAAGGGTCTGGCGCGGCGGCACGGCTTTGCCGCGTCGTTCATGGCCAAGCCATATGAAGATTACGCCGGTTCCGGCCTTCACACACATTTCTCAGCGCTGGACGCGGATGGGCGCAACATTTTTGATGATAATGGCCCTCATGGCACAGAAACATTGCGCCATGCGGTGGCGGGATGCCTCAATGCCATGGTCGGATCAACGCTTGTGTTCGCGCCGCATTGGAACAGCTATGACCGGATGGTGCCGGGCGCGCATGCCCCTACGGGCATCTGCTGGGGCTATGAGAACCGCACGGCAGCGGTGCGCATTCCCTCTGGCAGCCACAAGGCGCGGCGCATAGAGCACCGTGTGGCGGGCGGTGATGTGAACCCTTATCTGATGCTGGCCGCCATTCTGGGTGCTGCGCTGAACGGGATCGAGGATCAGGTTGAACCACCCGCCCCCATCACCGGCAACGCCTATGCGCTGGACCTGCCGCAAGTGCCCACCACATGGGCCGAGGCGATCCACGCGTTCGAATGCTGCCCGGACATCGCGCGCATCTTCCCGTCCGAACTGATCCGCAATTTCGTGCTGACCAAACGGCAGGAATTGCACTACATGGGCGAATTGACCCCCGAAGAACGGGTTGAGATCTATCTCGACACGGTGTGAAACCCTATGTGCTGGCCAAGCCCCCCTTGCTGTGTCACGGAGGCTTGGCTACGATCAGCCCATATCCAAATAACTGGTGATCCATGAAAATCGGGATTCTGCAAACCGGCCATGCCCCTGACGAGGTCAGGGGCGATCTTGGCGATTACGCCGATATGTTCGCCCGGCTTCTGGGGGGGCACGGCTTTGACTTTGTGACCTTCGACGTGGTGGATATGGCTTTTCCTGCAGGGCCTGATGATGCCGATGGCTGGCTGATCACCGGCTCCAAACACGGTGCCTATGAGGATCATGCGTGGATTGCGCCGTTTGAGGGGCTGATCCGCGCCATCCACGCGGCGGGCAAGCCGCTGATCGGGGTGTGTTTCGGCCATCAGATCATCGCGCAGGCGCTGGGTGGCAAGGTTGAAAAATACAGCGGCGGCTGGGCCGTTGGCCCCACCACCTATGATTTCGACGGTGGCCCGCTGACCCTGAACGCATGGCATCAGGATCAGGTCACATCCCTGCCGCCCGGGGCGCGCGTGCTGGCCTCCAACGCGTTTTGCGCCAACGCTGCCATGGCCATCGGCGACACGATCCTGACCATTCAACCGCATCCCGAGTTCAGCAAAACCATGCTGGACGGCCTGATCACCCACCGCGCCCCCGGCGTGGTGCCCGCCGATCAGATCGCTGACGCCAAGGCGCGCCTTGAGACGCCGCTGGATGCCGCCCGCTTTGCAGACCGCATGGCGGCCTTCTTCAAAAGGACCGCAACACAATGAGCGACTGGACAGACAACCTGCCCGAATCCGCCCGCCTGTTTCTGGAAAACCGCCGTCTGGACGAGGTGGAATGCATCATCTCGGACCTGCCGGGCATTGCCCGCGGCAAGGCGGTGCCCGCCAGCAAATTCGCGCGGCAGGATTATTTCCACCTGCCCGATTCGATCTTTTACCAGACCATCACCGGCGATTGGGGCGAGGCGGCAGGCGCCGAGGGCTTTATCGAGCGTGACATGATCCTGCGCCCTGACATGAGCACCGCCACGGCTGCCCCTTGGACAGGTGACTGGACGCTGCAGGTGATCCATGACGCCTATGACCGCAAAGGCAACGCCATCCCCTATGCGCCGCGCAACGTGCTGCGCCGCGTGGTGGAGCTTTATCATGCGCAGGGCTGGGAACCCGTGGTCGCGCCGGAGATGGAGTTCTATCTGGTGGCGCGCAACCTTGATCCGGCCAAGAAGATCGAACCGATGATGGGCCGCTCTGGCCGCCCGGCTGCGGCGCGGCAGGCCTATTCGATGACAGCGGTGGATGAATTCGGCCCCGTTATCGATGATATCTATGATTTTGCCGAGGCGCAGGGCTTTGAGATTGACGGCATCACCCAGGAAGGCGGCGCCGGGCAGTTGGAAATCAACCTGCTGCATGGCGACCCGCTGAAGCTGGCGGATGAGGTGTTCTATTTCAAACGCCTGATCCGCGAGGCGGCGCTGCGCCATGATTGCTTCGCCACCTTCATGGCCAAACCCATCGCGGATGAGCCGGGCAGCGCGATGCATATCCACCATTCGGTGCTGGATATGGAGACCGGGCAAAACCTGTTTTCCGGCCCGCAAGGGGGCGAAACGGATGCGTTTTTCCACTTTATCGGCGGGATGCAGAAGCACCTGCCCTCGGCCATCGCGGTGCTGGCCCCTTATGTGAACAGCTACCGGCGCTATGTGAAGGATCACGCCGCGCCGATCAATCTGGAATGGGGGCGCGACAACCGCACCACAGGTATCCGCGTGCCGCTGTCCAGCCCCGCATCGCGCCGGGTAGAGAACCGTCTGGCCGGCATGGATTGCAACCCCTATCTGGGCATCGCCGCCAGCCTTGC
This sequence comes from Rhodobacterales bacterium, assembly GCA_047921315.1. Taxonomy (GTDB): domain Bacteria; phylum Pseudomonadota; class Alphaproteobacteria; order Rhodobacterales; family Rhodobacteraceae; genus Seohaeicola. The sequence goes on from JBLRWJ010000034.1 coordinate 13,834, forward strand.
CTGCGGCTATCTGGGCATGATGCAGGAACATTGGCCCGAAAAGCAGTTCAAAGGCGATGCCTATGAGGGCGAGGGTGACATCCCCCGCGTCATGGGTGAGGCGCTGGATATGTTTGAAGAGGCGAAAGAGCTGCACGAGGTGCTGGGACCGGAATTTGCCCGCGTGTATTCCATCGTCAAGCGCACCGAATACGAGGAATTCCTGCAAGTCATCAGCCCGTGGGAGCGTGAGCATCTGCTGCTGAACGTCTGAGACGCGGTGAAGGGGGGCGCTGCCCCCCTCTTGGCCCCTGGCCAATTCACCCCCCGGGATATTTGTCGCAAGAAGAAACGGGCCAGCGCCGGGTCCGACAGGAGGGATCATGGACCTGCTCTATGCCAATGACCGACAGGGCCACTACCCGCCAAGCTGGTATGCCGCCACGGCGCATGCGGCCCCGGATCATCCCAAACTTCAGGGCGAGACGCGCGCAGATGTCTGCGTGGTGGGCGCAGGCTATACCGGGTTGTCTGCCGCGCTGCATCTGGCGGAGCGGGGGCTGGATGTGGTTTTGCTGGAGGCGCATCGCGTTGGTTTTGGCGCATCGGGGCGCAATGGCGGGCAGTTGGGATCGGGCCAGCGGCAGGATCAGGCCAGCCTTGAGGCGATGCTGGGCCAGGCCGAGGCGCGCAAGCTGTGGGATCTGGGCGAGGAGGCCAAAGATCTGGTCAAAGACCTGATCGCCAGACATGCGATTGCATGTGACCTGAAGCCCGGCGTGGCGTGGACGGGGTGCAAGGCGGCTGAAGTGGCCGATCTGCACCGTTACGGCGATCTGCTGCGGGGGCGCTATGGCTATGACCAGATCGAGGCGCTGGATGCGGCGGCCTGTTTCGCGCTATGCCCCTCGCCCGCCTATAAGGGCGGTCTGCTGGATATGGGGGCGGGGCATCTGCATCCGCTCAACTTTGCGCTGGGGCTGGCGCGGGCGGCGGTGGCGGCGGGGGTGCGGATTTATGAGAACAGCCATGTAACGGCTGTGGATGAGGGCGCATGCGTCAGCGTGCAGACCGCGCAGGGCCATGTCAGGGCCGATCATCTGGTGCTGGCCTGCAACGGATATCTGGGCGGGTTGAACCGCAAAGTGGCCGCGCGGGTCATGCCGATCAATAATTTCATCGTGGCCACAGAACCGCTGGGCGCGCGGGCGGCGCAGGTTCTGACCCGCGATGTGGCGGTGGCCGACAGTAAATTCGTGGTCAATTATTTCCGCCTCAGCGCCGACAAGCGCCTGTTATTCGGAGGCGGCGAAAGCTATGGCTACCGCTTTCCGTCTGATATTGCTGCTGTTGTGCGCAAACCCATGGCAGAGATTTTCCCGCATCTGGCCGATGTCAGGCTGGATCATGCATGGGGCGGCACATTGGCCATCACCATGAAACGTCTGCCCTATCTGGCGCGCGTGGCCCCCAATATCCTGAGCGCATCAGGCTATTCCGGGCATGGTGTGGGCACCGCCACCCATGCCGGTTACCTGATGGCCCGCGCCATTGCGGGGCAGGCCGAGGGGTTTGACACGATGGCGCGCATCCCCACATCCCCTTTCCCCGGGGGTGCTGCCTTGCGCAACCCGTTGCTGATCCTTGCGATGACATGGTTCAGCCTGCGGGACCGTCTGGGCATCTGACGCCGGATTTCCGAAAATACATCGCAACAAAACAGGCACAGGCCCGCCAAAAACGGGCCTGTGCGCATTTGGTGCTTGAGTGGGGGCGACAATCGTTTAGAAATCCCGAAAAGAGAGTTCAGGAAAGCCGAAACGCATGTCCCTTGATACCCCCTCCCCCCTTGCCCCCAACACCTATGATGCCGAACCGATCCCGCCAGCGGCGCGGGCCGAGATTGACCGTTTGCTGCAATCGGGCGATCTGTTCCGCTATACGGCGGCCGATGCGGCACCCGTGGCGCTGCTGGAACAGGAATTCGCCACGCTGATGGGCACACGCTATGCGCTGGCGGTTTCATCCTGTTCGGCGGCCTTGTTCCTGTCGCTCAAAGCGCTGGACCTGCCGCGCGGCGCGCGCGTGCTGATCCCCGCCTTTACCTTTGCGGCTGTCCCCTCCTCGATCGTGCATGCCGATTGCGTGCCCGTCCTGTGCGAGGTCGGCGAAAATTACCGTATCGACATGGATGATTTTGCCGCCAAGCTAAGCGATGTGCAGGCGGTGATGATCAGCCATATGCGCGGGCATACATCCGATATGGATGCGATCATGGCGCTGTGCGATGCGCGCGCCATTCCGGTGATCGAGGATGCGGCCCATTCGCTGGGCACGACATGGCATGGCAGGATCATCGGCTCTATCGGCAGGATCGGGTGCTTTTCGTTTCAAAGCTACAAGCTGCTGAACGCGGGTGAAGGTGGCATCCTGATCACGGATGACGCCGATCTTGTGGCGCGCGCCGTCATCATGTCAGGCGCTTACGAGCATAACTGGAAAAAGCATGGCAGCCATGCAGCGCAGGATCAGGCCGATCTGGAGGCCGCATTTGCCCGCTGGCAGAACAAGCTGCCGCTCTATAACCTGCGACTGAACAACCTGAGTGCGGCGATCATCCGGCCCCAGTTGCACGAGATGGCGCGGCGCGTGGCCGACGGGCGGCGCAACCATGATTATGTCGCGGCCAAGCTGAACGGCTCGCCATGGATCGACGTGCCGGAAAAGCTGCCCCCGGAAGAGCGCGCGCCGGATTCCATCCAGTTCAACATGGTCGGCATGAGCGATGCGAATATGGTGGCCTTTGCCGCTGCCGCTGCGGCCCGCGGTGTCAAGGTGCAGGTTTTCGGGATGAGCGCGGATAACGCGCGCGCCTTCTGGAACTGGCAGTTTCTGGGGGATCTGCCCGATCTGCCCCGCACCCGCGCCATGCTGATGCGTGCCTGTGACACCCGCCTGCCCGCGCGCCTGCAACTGCCGGAACTGGATGTGATTGCCGATGCGCTGATTGCTGCGGCGCAAGAGGTGATGGGCAATCTGCGCGCCTACGGCACCTGAGGTGGATCACAACAGCCGCAGGTGATCTGCCATGAAGGGATGCGCCTGTATCGCCGGGGTCACGATGATATCGCGCAAAAGCGGCCTGAGCCGCGCGGCCACCTGTTGCGGCATATCCTGCAACACGCCTTTGCGCGCCGTCAGCGATATGGTGCGCGACAGTGGCGCAAAGGGCAGTTCGAACACATCAAGACGGTCCGCGAAACGCCGCGCCCGCATCAGGGCCAGCGGTGTCAGGATGGTCCAGCCCGCCCCCTGCGCCACCAAGGCCAGAATGGCGTGATAGCTATCCAGCTCGAACCGATGCGCGAGGGTCAGGTTCTGCCGCGCCAGATGCGCAGCAATCATCCGGCCCATATAATGGCGCGTGGTATATTGCACCAAGGGCAGTGTTTTCAGCTGCCGCAGCACATCACGATCCGCCCGCAGCACGCCCTTGGGCGCGGCCACCACGAACCCCTCGGAGAGTAGCGGATGCAATTCCATCCAATCCGCCTCGGCGCCCATATCAGCGGCCACGATCACATCCAGCGCGCGGGCGTCCAACTGATCATGCAGGTCATGACTGGCCCCGGTTTCCAGCAAGAACTGGCACCCTTTCATATCAGCCGCCAGATCGGTCAGCAGACGCGGGGTCACATCGGCCTCGAAATCTTCGATCATGCCAAGGCGGAACCGTGTCAGCACGGATAGATCGGCCATCGCCAATTCTGTGCGCGCCAGTGACGCCTCGTTCAGGATGATGCCGGCGCGGCGGCGAAACAGCTCTCCTGCCGGGGTCAGGGTGACGGGGCGGGCGTTGCGCTGCAACAGCGTGGCCCCGATCGCGCCTTCCAGATTGGTCAATTGCTGGCTGACGGCGGATGCGCTGGCCCCTAATCGCCGCGCCGCGGCCGAGATGCTGCCTTCCTCGGCGGTGGCCACGAAAACTTCGATCCCCCAGAGGGTTATCCGACCGGGGCTGTCGACCATCAGAGGCCTACTTTCCCATCTTTGACAGTTTCGTCTGCAAATCGTGCAACTGGCGCTTGATCTCGTCAAGGCTGGCATCGTCCTGCGCGGGTTCACCATCATCGCGCGCGGGGCCGGATGCTCCGGGCCAGCCGCCTTTGATCCCGCCGGTCATGGCCTTCATGAACGCCTCTTGCTGCGCCTGCATCGCCTCGAATCCGGGCATTTTGGCAATCGGGCTGACCTTGGTCATGTTCTCGATCATCTTGGACTGGCCATCGCGCAGCATGTCAAAGGACATCGCCAGAAACTGCGGCACCACCGATCCGGCCTGCGTGGTATAGCTGCGCACAAGATCGGTCAGCACATTGACCGGCAACATCGTCTCGCCCCGGCTTTCATGTTCGGCGATGATCTGCAGCAGATATTGACGTGTCAGATCGTCACCCGATTTCAGATCAACAATCTGAACTTCGCGCCCTTCGCGGATGAACCCCGCGATATCCTCGAGCGTGACATAATCGCTTGTTTCGGTGTTGTATAAACGGCGGCTGGCGTAACGCTTGATCAGAAGCGGTTTCTTATCTTCGGCCACGGGCGATCCTCCCTTAATGCAGCAGTGCAGCAAAGCTTAGGCCACTGCAGACCAAAAAGAAAGGGCGGGCACAAGGCCCGCCCACGCGTGTCACATCCCAGGGAGGAGGATAAGAATGCGACAGGTCGCGATCTTACTTCGCTGCCGATTTCTTGGCCACGGTGGTGGCTTCTTTGGCAGCTTTCTGCACAGCGGCAGATGCTTCTTCGGTCATGTCCTTGCCGGCAGCCATCAGCAGCTCGACAGTTTCCATCTGCATTTTCTTGGCCACTTCGGCAAAAGCCGCCATATATTCGGACGATGCTTCCGCCTGTGCCGATGCGAAATCGGTCATGGCTTTGGCATAATCGGCAGGGTCAGCTTTGACCTTGCTCATGTCAGACAGCTTTGCCAGCGTGTCTTTGGTCCATTTTGTCGAAATCTCTGTCGATTTTTCTGCGGCACTCAGGGCCAGACCGGACAGTTTCTCATTCAGGGTCGCTTGCGTTTTGAAAGCATCTTCCATGGATTTGGTGTCGACGGGGAATGCGCCCATCATGTCTTTCATCATCGCGGTAAAGTCTTGTGTCTTAGCCATTGTGGTATTCCTTTTCTGCTAACCGGGCCCACCCCGGTGTCTGAAGCTGAACCCAATATGCATGCTGCAGCGCGGCATTTCAAGCATTTCCATGCCGCAACGCAGCAATTTTTTATTTTGCTATAAAATCAGTCTTTTACCGCTGGCCGCACATAGGTTCCCGGTGCCGGGCATAGCGCGGGATGGGACGAATCACCCGGCTCCCTTGCGTTAACCATCTTGCCTGACCGTTTCGCCAACCATTCCCCCCAACGCGGCCACCAGCTTCCCTCGTGGAAATCAGCACCCGCTTTCCACTCTGCGGCGGGCAGGCTCATATCCTCATTGGTGTAATGACCGTATTTCTTTTTGGATGGCGGGTTGATGATCCCCGCGATATGGCCTGATTGTGACAGTATAAAAGTGCGATCCTTTGATCCCATCCCCTGCGCGCCACGATAGCTGTCTTTCCATGCGGCGATGTGATCGGTCTCGCAGGCCACCAGACAGACGGACAGATCGACATCAGACAGATGCAAGCGATCTTCCATCAATTCGATCCCGCCATCAGCAAAGCGGTTTTGCTGGCACAGCCAGCGCAGATATTCCACCACCATGCGCGCGGGCAGGTTGGTGCCATCGCCGTTCCAATAGAGCAGATCAAAGGCGGGCGGCGATTCTCCCAGCATGTAGCTTTTGATTGCGGGGCCATAAATCAGATCGTTGGAGCGCAGAAACGAAAAGGTCCGTGACATGATGAAGGACCGCAGCACGCCATTCTCGGCCACTTCCGCCTCGATCCCGTCGATGAAATCATCCTGCAGGAAGGGGGTGAATTCACCCTGTTCGGAAAAATCGGTAAGCGCGGTAAAGAATGTGGCCGATTTGATCGATGTATCGCCGCGATGCTTGAGCAGCGACAGCACCATCGACAGCGTTGTCCCCGCAATGCAATAGCCCACGGTATTGACCTGTTTCTGTCCGGTGATCTGCTTGACCTCGCGCAGCGCCGCCAGATAGCCATCGGTGATGTAATCCTCCAGCCCGACATCGCGGTAAGTCTCGTCAGGGTTGACCCAACTGACAATGAACAGCGTGAAGCCCTGATCGGTGATCCACTTGATCAGGCTGTTTTCCGGCTTCAGGTCCATGATGTAGTATTTGTTGATCCATGGCGGAAAGATGATCAGCGGAATGGCGTGGACCTTTTCCGTAGAGGGGGCGAACTGGATCAGTTCCATCATCCGGTTGCGATAGACAACCTGCCCCGGTGTGGTGGCGATATTCTCGCCCAGACGAAAGGCGGTCTCATCCGCGAGCCGCACCAGCATCTCACCGCTATTGGCCTCGATATCGGCAACGAGGTTCTCCAGCCCCCTGATCAGTGATTCGCCATCCGTGGCCACAGCCCGCTCCAGCGCATCGGGGTTGGTGGACAGAAAATTCGTCGGCGCCAGCATATCGATGATCTGGCGCGAGAAATATTCAAGCCGCCGCTTTTCCTTGGGCGACATATCCTCAATCTCGGCCACCGCTTTCTCGATGGCTTGGGCATTCATAATATATTGCTGCTTGATAAAGTTGAAATACGGGTGCGTTTTCCACAAAGGATTGGCAAAGCGGCGGTCATCGGGGGTGTGATCTTCGGGCGCTTGCAGTTTGCCGCTGGCAAGGGCCTGCTGCGCCTCGAGGAAATGTTTGACCGACTGGCCCCAATATTCCAGCTGCGTCTCGAACAGATGCGCCGGATTCTGCATCATCTTGGACCAATATGTCCCCACGGCCTGCGTGAACATCTCCTGATCGGGGGCGTTCAATGTCGGGTTTGCGGCCTTGCGGTGCGACATTGCGGCCACAAGGCGTTGCGACAATTCCTCGACTTTGGCCAGATTGGCGTTCAATCGCTCTAAATTTTCGCCCGAACCAGTCTCATGAGTTGTCTTGTTCATAAATTCCTCGTATTCTCGCTGCTGCGCAGCATTATTGCCGTCCTGTCGGGGAGGCCAGCGGCACTAAAACCCATACCTGCGTAGGGTAAACCTATACCCGCGTACGGTACAGCAAGGAGACGCCAATGCGTTACATGGCCACTTACGACCTTATGGAAACGATGCGTAATACGAACCAATGGATGGGTGCCTCCGCCCTGTCATTGGCATCATATCCGGTTTTCAGCATGGTGCCAAATCCTGCTTTGCAGTGGATGGCAGCTTGGGGCGCTGTGACCGAACGCGCCTTCAAGCGCATGGTGGTCAAGCCTGACTGGGGCATCCGGACCTTTACATGCGAAGATGGCAAGGACCATCTGGTGCATATCGACACCGTGATGGACAAGGATTTCGGCAATCTTGTGCATTTCCGCATTCCGGGCCGCAAAACCAGCCCCCGCAAGGTGCTGCTGGTGGCACCAATGTCAGGCCATTACGCGACATTGCTGCGATCGACCGTCAAAAGCCTGCTCGTCGATTGCGAGGTCTATATCACCGACTGGCACAATGCGCGTGACATTCCCGTCAGCGCAGGCAAGTTCGACATTGAGGATTACACCCTCTATCTGGTGGATTTCATGCGCTTTCTGGGGCCTGATACCCATGTAATCGCGGTCTGCCAGCCCGCCCCGCTGACGCTGGCCGCCACCGCCTATCTGGCCGAGGAAGACCCCAGCGCGCAGCCGCGCAGCCTGACGCTGATCGGCGGCCCGATTGACCCTGATGCAACGCCCACCGATGTCACGGATTTTGGCCGACGCGTCACCATGGGCCAGCTTGAAGAGACCATGATCCAGCGTGTCGGGTTCAAATATCCCGGCGTGGGCCGTGCTGTTTATCCCGGCTTGTTGCAGCTGTCATCCTTCATGTCGATGAACGCTGACCGCCATTCCAATGCCTTTATGGATCAGATCGCCCTGACCGCACGCGGTGAAGCCTCTGACCACGATGCGCATAACCGCTTTTACGATGAATATCTGGCGGTGATGGATATGACGGCGGAATTCTATCTGTCCACGGTTGAGCGGATCTTCAAGAACCGTGAGATCGCGAAGAACGAATTTACCGTCAAAGGGCGGCATGTCGATATCGGCAAGATCACCGATGTTGCGGTCAAAACGGTTGAGGGTGCGAAGGATGATATTTCCGCCCCCGGCCAGTGTATTGCGGCCTTGGCGCTGTGCACCGGATTGCCCGACAGCAAAAAGGCCAGCCATGTCGAACCGGATGCAGGCCATTACGGTATCTTTGCGGGCAAAAGCTGGCGCAACAATATCCGCCCGCTGGTGCTGGATTTCATCGATGCCAATAGCGGATCGGCTATTCAAAAGCCGAAACCCGCAAACAAGAACGCCGCCGCCGCCCGGTAACGGCGCGGCACGGCTGCGCATGAAAGGCCGGACCTATTGGTCCGGCCTTTTGCCTTTCGTGCCTCAATCCGAAAAGAGGCGTTCGGATGAAGCCCGCAACCCTGGGCACATGGCAAAGGAACAGCCCCCAAAGATACCTTCGGGAGCCTTGGCACAGCACCAGTGACCGCTGTGCGGACGAAGTAGCTATTGAAGCCTGCCATCCCGCCCGGAGCGGACGGTCAACGAGCCGCGCAGCGTCGGGCCGCGGGGCGGCGATGCTACCTTGTCAGTGTGGCAATTTATGCCTGCCAAATCCGCCTGACCTACAGACCTGCGCCTACATCTGCCAAATCGCCGTGCCGGGGGGCGGCCCGGCGATGCGCGGCGGCGCGTTGCGCCTTGTTCCGCGCAGGGGCAGACCTGAATAGCCGCTGTGTCCGCGAAGCGGTCGTTGCGCCGCCAGCCTCAGGATTAGTCATCTGCACCATCTGCTGCCATGGTCGGGCCTTTTCATGCGCGGGCTCGCTTTGCGGGACAATGCGCCATCCGCCGCAGCAAATGCCTGCTAAAGACCTCTGCATGACACCGTTCCGGCCCCAGGATGAGGGCAGCGCCTGCCT
>JBLRWJ010000035.1:0-3201 GCA_047921315.1 Rhodobacterales bacterium
ATGTCCATAAAGATACCGCAGAAATTCGGAAACAAATGTCTTAAAAGGATACGTTGCTGAACACGGTCTGGCAATCGCGTGGCTTACGTGCGGCCCCGTCCGGCAAGCCTTATCAGCCGCCATGCCCGTTTTGCCAGCTTGCGCAGCCCTTGCCAGCGGGTCGCGGCGCGTTCCGGGTCCAGCAGATGGTTTTCAGCCAGAATGGAATCGCCGTTCACCTTTGCGTCTGCCACATTGAACGGCACCAGGGATCTGCCATCTGATCGCAGCCTCTCAATGGCCCCGATCAATGACCCGCCGGCCTGTGCATGGGCGCTTTCCACCGTGGCGATATCGGTGCCAAGATGCTCGGCCAGCAAATCATGCCGCAGATTCCGAATGGCTTGCGCCTGTGCTGCGGCATTGACGGCATGTGGCACAACCTCGACCGACAGGTCGCATTCGGTATCAAACCCCATGGAGCGGTTGTTGAGGTTGGATGACCCGAGTTTAAGGAAACAATCATCCACGATCATCACCTTGGCATGCACATAGATCGGCCTGCGCTTTGCGGTCATGGGGGTATAGATGCGGAACCGTTTGGCATGGTCCGCCTGATAGATGATGTCCAGCATCCGCACCCGCGATGCGCCCATCACTTCTTCTTCCAGCCAGCCATTGGCGGTTTCGGGGTTGATCAGAATGATCTCCGGCCCGTCCGGTTCGCGCAAACGGTCCGCCAGCGCCTCGGTGATCCGGCGCGCCGCGAAATACTGGCTTTCGATATAGATCGTGCGGCGCGCCGTGGCGATGGCCTCCAGATACAGGGCTTCGATCTCGTGGATACCGTCCTGTCCGGCATAATCGGGGGCGGTGCGTGACAGGGCCACGTCGACATCGCGCATGGTCGGGATCAGCCGCTCTGGCCATGGGCTGGCCATGCGGGGCGGCACCTCAAGCGTCTGGCCTGTGGCCTTTTGCCAGCGTGCGCGCGCCAGATCCCCCAAAGCGCGGGCTGCCGCACCGTCAACGGCGGTTGCCATATCATGCCATGGCCCGTAGCGGTGTCTGGTTGCGGGGTGTCTGCGTCCGGGGTCATTGTCCAGATGCGCGCGGGTATCCCAGCGGTCAGCGGTCATGTCGATACCGCCGCAAAAGGCCAGCGCATCGTCGATCACCACGATCTTTTGATGATGGGCCGAGGCGGTGGGATGCGCGCTATCCAGTTTGAAGCGGATATTCCTATGCGTCAGCCAGTCCAGAATGACCAAAGTGGTTGACCCGCGCCCCACCGCCTTGAGCGCGCCCAGATCCCAGCGCAGCACGTAGATGCGCAAATCCTTGCGCCTGCGCACCGCCCATGCCAGCAAACGGCCCAGCCTGTTGGGCACATCAGGGCGGTCATTGGGGCGCGACAGCTTGATCCTTGTGTCGAAATCCCAGCCGATCAGATAGACGCTGTGGCGCGCATTCACGATCGCATCGCGCACCGTGCTGAAGTAATCGGCGGCATCCACAATCACCGCCAGACGATCCGCACGGCAGATGGTCCAACAGGTGTCCCCCTCCCGCAGACGCGGCAGGGGGGCGCCTTGGGTCAGCGCGGCGGCCTTCGGGGGGGAAGAGCTATCAGACATGCAAAGACCCGCTTTTGCGTGTTGGAACCGGCCAGCATCGCAACTGGCCGGTTCCTGTTCAGGTCACCCATGGATCACCCATGGATCACTTATGGATCAGCCATGGATCGGTCACGGATCAGCGTTGCGCAATCAGGTTGGTGATGCGCCGGACCGAGACACGGCGGTTCAGCCGTTCTGCCTCCAGCGTCGGGATCTTGAGGAAGCGTTCACCATATCCCTGCACCACCATGTTTTCCGGTGGCACGCCGAAATATTCGCTCAGCGCCAGCGCCACGCTTTCGGCGCGCCGGTCCGACAGCAGCAGGTTGAACGCGGCGTTGCCGACCGCATCGGTATAGCCTTCGACCAGAAACACCTCACGCGGGTTTTCGCGGATCAGCTCGCGCATCAGCAGCCCGATTTCGCGCAACTGCTCGGCCTCGGAGGGTTGGATCGCGGCGGAACCTGTGCGGAAGGTCACATCCTCCAGCCCGATTTCCGCAGCCAGTTCGCGCACTTCGACAATATCGCGGACTTGGCGCAGGCTGAATGTGCGGCCCAGATCACGTGCTTCGGCGGCCCGCAATGCAGCGCGCAGAGCGTCCCGATCCGTGCGGCCACCGATCTCGGCGCGGCGCGGTTGCACGGGGGGCAGGGTGGACACATTCACCGGCTCGACCCGCCGGATATCGTCAATCAGCAAGGATTCGCGCCCGTCAAGATCAAACACAGACCGCCGCAGCACGCGGCCCGATGCATCGCGGATCGTCACCACCCGCGATCCGTCCTCGCGGGTGACGGTGCTGGTGGTTGATCCGTCATCGAAACGCCGTGTCTGGACCGTTGATCCGGGCTGGCGCAGCACGGCATCATCATCCTTGAGCACCTGAAAACGGCCGGAATCATCCTCGACGATCACCCGGTCACCCGATGTGGCCGCGACCCGCTGGCCGTTGGACATGATCGCCCCCACCGCCAAAGCCCCGAGGGCAAGCAACCCGCCTTTTTCCAATGCGGACAGGCCGCGATCACGATCTGCTGCGCGCGCCTCGGTCGTGGTATCGGCGCGGTTGGTGGCCTGTGTGGTAAATTCCTGATCGCTGCTGCGTGCCTCGCCCTCAACCACCACTTCTGTGGTTGTGTCAGCCGCTGCTGCCGCTTCCGCTTCGGCGGTCGCGGCTTCGGTTGCTGCTTCGGTTGCTGCAGTGACGGCAGCAAGGTTCTGCGCTTCCTCCTGCGCGGCGATGATCTCGGCGTCTTTCTGGGCTGATGCTTCGGCCTCATTGACCGCCGCTTCCGCCTCAACCTGTGCGGCCTCTGCCGCCTTTGCCTCTGCCTCTGCTTGTGCTGTCGCGTCTGCCTCGGCCTGTGCGGCCTCTGCTTGTGCTGTCGCGTCTGCTTCGGCCTGCGTGGCCTCTGCTTCTGCTGCTGCCTCTGCTTCGGCCTGCGCCGCCTCTGCTTGTGCTGTCGCGTCTGCTTCGGCCTGCGCCGCCTCTGCTTGTGCTGCTGCGTCTGCCTCGGTCTGTGCGGCCTCTGCTTGTGCTGTCGCGTCTGCCTCGGCCTGCGCCGCCTCGGCTTGTGCTGTCGCGTCTGCTTCGGCCTG
>JBLRWJ010000035.1:3301-22740 GCA_047921315.1 Rhodobacterales bacterium
CTGCGGCCTCGCGCTCGGCGGTTTCGATCGCGGCGATCAGCAGGCCGATCCGCTCTTCCATCGTCAAGGCTGCGGTCTGGTCATCCTCTGGCGCGCGGTCTTCGGGGGCGGCCAGCCCATCATTCAGCAGCGCCTCAAGCTCGGCGCGCAGCATCTCGATATCGCAGCGTGCGGTGTCGACCTCACCATTGGTGAAACATGTGGGTGCGGCTGTTTGCGCAAGGATTACTTGTGTATCCCGGTGGTTGGCGCTGGATTGTTGCGCTGGGCTGACATTCAGCGCACGAACCTGTGCCATCGCGGGGAAGGGCTGGATCAGCGATATCATCAGCAAGCTGGCGGTCGTTGTTTTCAATGGTCTGCGTGTCATGTGGTCACCTTCGCTTTGCGCGGCGCCCCGGTTGTTGCGGAAATGCGGGACGGATTGCGCTGTGATGACAGATTAACGCAGGCAAGGGGCAATGCGTTCCAACACATTATCGTGCGCAGCTTCGCCGGGGGCGCGACAGGCGGTTTTCTGCCATTGCGCCACCCGAAAGCCAGCGGTCAGCCAGAGGCCCGACAGCACGATACAGCCAGCACGATACAGCCAGCCTGCGGACGTGATCAGCCCTGATCCGCCAGAAAGGCCGCATCAATCGGCGGGCGGATCGCGTTCAGGATATGGTTGGTCTTGCCCGCCGTTGCCACAACCCGCAACAGATCGGCATGTTCGGCGGGTGTCATGCCCTTGGCGCGGGCCGAGGCCAGATGCGAATGGGTGCAGTAATCGCAGGCATTGGCGATGGATACGGCGGCATAGATCATTTCCTTGACCTTGGGCTCCAGCGCCGAAGGCGTGGCCAGCACCGCTTTGACATCGCGCCACACCTCTTCCAGCAGGGCAGGGTCAAAGGCCAGATAGAGCCAGACATTATTGATGAAATCCGATTTGCGGGTGGCGCGGATATCATCAAAGACGGCTTTGACGCGGGGATCGGATTCGGGGTCTGCGGGGGGTGTGACGGTGGCCATTTGCGTTTCCAGTCAGTGAATGAGGGGGCGGGCATGTCCCCGCCCCATAGGGTCAGATCAGGGTGAAGATGCGCGCGGGGCCGCCGGTGCCGCCGCGATGTTTGGGCGCGCCCACCACCAGCGTGGCCCCCGCTGCGGGCACCGCATCCAGATTGGCCAGACATTCGATGCCCCAGCGGTTTTCCGGCAACCACGCGTAATGCGCCGCAAAATCGGGCGAGATTCCGTGATCCAGCGACAGCGTATCGGTGGCGATGCCGGCAGCCCCCGTTTCCAGCAGCATCTGCGCCGCCTCGACATGGAAACCGGGGAAATGCATCGCGCCGTCCCCATCCACATTGCGGAACTTGGGGTCATTCACATGCACGCCCCAGCCCGAATTCATCGCCACGCAGGCCCGGTCCGGGATCGGGCCATTGGCGTCGATCCACATTTGCAGGTCATCCGGCGTGACCTGCGCATCGGCATCCCCGGCGGCTTTGGCGCGGATATCCACAACGCAAAGCGGCACAACAAGGTTCTCGACCGCGATTTCGTCTACCGAGACCCCATCGGCCGAGAAATGCAGCGGCGCGTCCATATGCGTGCCGGTATGTTCGTTCACCCGCAATTCCTTGAGGTTGAAGCTGTGTTCGGCAAAATTGAAAATCTGGTCCTCGAAAAACTGCTGATCCCCGAAAAATGTCGGAAAATCAGGGTGCAGCGTGTGGGTCATATCCGCGACGGATGTGTGGTTGGCCGCCGCCACAGGCCGCGCGCCCAGCAGGCCACCGCCCGCGATACCACCAAGTGCGACAGCCGCCGCCCCCGCAGCAGAGCCGCGAAACAGATCGCGGCGGCTTAACATCCGGTCCTTGACCGAGGTCATTACACAGGCATGGCACATTGCTTTTGTCTCCCTCTTGATGGGGCAGGAGGGTCCTGCCCTTGGGTCAAGGGTCGCGCTGTGCGGGCGGTTGTGTCAACAAAATCGTGACATGGTGATCAGGGGGCAGGTCTATTTGATCAGCGCGATGATCGGTTTGAAGGCGGCATTCCCGGCGCTGCCCAGCCATTCAAAGAGGACCATCTCGGTTGTCACGATGTCAGCGCCGTGGTCGCGCATGCGCTGCAAGCCGGCTTGCCTGTTCGCCTCGGTCCGCGATCCGGTGGCATCGGCCACCACATGCACCTGACGGCCCCGCGCACGCAGCGCCAGCACGGTTTGCAGCACGCAGACATGCGCCTCGCAGCCGCATACCACCAGCGCCGCATCCCCTTCCAGACGGGCGGCGATGGCCGGATCGCGCAGGGCATCAAAGCTCATCTTGGGCAATGCCGCGCCCTCAGGGATGCCCAGATCCGTGACCGTCCCGCCCAGACCGCGCGGGTTCTGTTCGGTGACATGGCGCGGGATGCCCAGCATGTCCGCGGCGCGGATCAGGTGGGCGGCATTGGTCAGGCGCTGCGCCGATTGGTCGATGGCGGGCATCAGGCGGGCCTGAAAATCAATGACCAGCAGGGCGGAACTGGCGGGGTCTATGATGGGCATGGCGTCCTCCACTTGGTGATGCCGCGCAGTCTGCCCCCTCAGCGCGCGGCTGGAAAGCCCTGATCCGGGGCGGGGCATACCCGGATCAGGGCGGCGATCTGTCGCCGAACGGTGCGTCTGCTGGGCGGTAACACTATTGTCGCCTTGCATCTGTCGTGCGCGACATAGAAAATAGCGCGATGTCCGATACGATTGCCCCAACCATTGACCCCGCTCCGCCTGCAAGACCAACGGCAGACCCGATCCTTGTGAACGGGCTTGATCCTGACCGGCTGATCGCCTGTCCGGTCTGTGACGCTTTGCAGCTTGATACGCCTGTGCCTGTGGGGGCGCGGGCGCGCTGTCATCGTTGCGCCACGGTGCTGATGGCGCCGCGTGCGGGCGCGATGACGCAGATCGTGATGCTGGCGTTGACCGCGCTGGTGCTGATGGTGGCGGCGGTGTTTTTTCCGTTTCTGGAACTGAGCGCCGGGGGGATGGTGCAACGCTCCTCGCTGTTGGATGCGGTGCTGGCCTTTTCATCCGGCATGATGCTGCCCCTGACCTTTGCGGTGGCAGCCCTGATCATCGTGCTGCCGGTGGTGCGCCTTGGCACCATCGTCTATGCCTTGGCCCCGATGGCGCTGGGCTGGTATCCGGCGCGGCATGCGGCCAAAGCCTTTCGTATGGCGCAGGCGCTGCGCCCCTGGGCGATGGCCGAGATCTTCATCGTCGGGGTGTCCGTGGCGCTGGTCAAGGTGGCGGGGCTGGCCAAACTGTCCTTTGGGCCGGCCTTCTGGACCTTTACCATTCTGGTGCTTGTCACCATCCTGAGCGATAATTTCATGTGCCGGCTGAGCGTTTGGAAAACGCTGGAAGAGCGGCGGCGCAAATGAGCGGGGCCTCAACCCAACCCGTGCTGACAGCGCGGCAGGCCGGGTTGATCGGCTGCCATGGCTGCGGGCGTGTGCATGCCCCAGAGACAGCAGAATGCACCCGTTGCGGTATGACCCTGCACAGCCGGATGCCGGGGAGCTTGCAAAAGGTCTGGGCGTGGCTGATCGCGGGAATGGTTGTCTATATCCCGGCCAATATCTATCCGATGTTGCTGACCACCAGCATGGGGCGCACCACCGAAAGCACCATCATCGGGGGGGTGATCGACCTGATTGATTACGGCTCGATCGGGGTGGCGCTGATTGTGTTTGTCGCCAGCGTGCTGATCCCTGTGGGCAAATTCGTCGCCATCGGCTATCTGGCGCTGGTGGTGCGGCCCAATGTGGGGACTGGCGCGGGAAACGGTGCGCGCATCGGCAAGGGCAGCGGCTTGCACGGGCGTCAGCGCCTGTTCGAGGTGGTGGAGTTCATCGGCCGCTGGTCGATGATCGATGTGTTTGTCGTGGCAATCCTGTCGGCACTGGTGCAACTGGATTTCGCCGCAACCATCAACCCCGGTATCGCCGCAGTCAGTTTTTCGCTCTCGGTTGCCTTCACCATGCTGGCCGCCCAAAGTTTTGATCCCCGTTTGATCTGGGACGTTGAGGAGGCCAAGGCCACATGACACATCACACCCCAGCCGAAATGCGGATCGATCCGCCCAAACGGTCATTCTGGCGCAACCTGTCGGTGATCTGGCTGGTGCCGGTGATCGCCGTTGTGATATCGCTTGGCATTGCGTGGCAAACCTATGCCGCGCGCGGTGTGCTGATCCAGATCACCTTTCAGAACGCCTCTGGCGTGGCACCGGGTGAAACCACGATCCGGTTCCGTGATGTGGTGATCGGCGCGGTTGAAGACCTCAGGTTCAGCCCGGACCTGACACAGGTTGAGGTGACCGCAAGGATCGACCGCGATGTGGCAGATAGCCTGCCCCGGAACGCGCGATTCTGGGTTGTCCAGCCAGAGGTCAGCGCGCGGGGCATATCGGGCCTGTCCACCGTGCTGTCCGGTGTCTATATCGAGGCCTCCTTTCAGCCGGAACCCGGTGCCGCAGCGCGCCAGTTTGCCGGTACATTATCCGCGCCGCTTGTGCGCGAGGGGGAGCAAGGCACCCGCATCACCATGCGCACGCGTGAGGCCAACCGCGTGTCCGAAGGTGCGCCGATCCTGTTTCGCGGCATCGAGGTGGGCCATATCGAAGCGCCACGGCTGATCCTGTCGGGCGAAAGCGTTGTGTTCGATGCCTTCATTCAGGCCCCGCATGACAGGCGGCTGACCACGGCCACGCGGTTTTGGGACACATCCGGTTTCTCTGTGTCTTTCGGGGCGGGGGGGCTATCGGTGAATGTGGGCAACCTTGCGGCCCTGATCACGGGCGGCATCGCCTTTGATACCGTCTTTTCCGGCGGTGAGCCGCTGACGCCGGGCTATGTCTTTGACCTGTTCCCCGATGAGGCCGCCGCCCGCCAAAGCCTGTTCCGTAGCGTGGGGGCCAATGCCGTGGAGCTCAGCATCGAATTTGAAGGCTCTGTCAACGGGCTGGAAGTGGGCGCGGCGGTCCAGTATCGCGGCCTGCGCGTGGGCGAGGTGCGCGCCATCGGCGCTGTGCTGTCCGAGGATGAGGACAACCCGCAGGTGCGTTTGCTGACCACCGTGGCGCTGGACCCGCAGGCGGTGGGCCTGCCCGCCGGGGCCGGGGTGGAGCGTTTGCTGGACTTTCTTGAAGATGCGGTGGAACAGGGCCTGCGCGCGCGGCTCTCCACCGCCAGCCTGTTCAGCGCGGCGCTGATCATCGAACTGGCCGAATTATCCGGCGATGACATAGCCCCCGCCACGCTGCGCCGCCGCGATGACGGCATGATGGTGCTGCCGTCTGTATCGTCCGACCTGCCGGATTTCACCGCCACCGCTGAAGGCGTGCTGGAACGGATCAACGCCTTGCCGATCGAGGATCTGATGAATCAGGCTGTCCGCCTGATGGCCTCGATTGAAATGGTCGTATCATCCGAGGGCACGAGGCAAGCCCCGAATGCCGCGCTTGCGCTGATACAGGATATTCGCGGTCTGGTCGGCGGCGAGGATGCGCAGGCCCTGCCCGGAGAATTGCGCGCAGGGCTGGCCGAATTGCGCGGTGTGGTCGAAGAATTGCGCCTGCGCGATGCGGTGGACCGGCTGATGGATGTGCTGGACAGCGTTGATACGGTCGTGGCCAACACCGCCACCGCCTCGCAGGATTTTCCGGCGCTGGTGGGCGATCTGCGCGCCCTGATGGACCGCGCCAGCGGGGTCGAGGTTGAGGAACTGGCCGCCGCCGCCACCCGCGTTCTCAACAGCGCGGATGGCCTTATCGGATCGGATGAAATGCGCGATCTGCCGCCCGCGCTGGCCCGCGCCTTGGATGAGGTCAGCCAAGTGTTGGCCACCCTGCGTGAGGGCGAAGCGGTCGATAACGTGAACCGCACGCTGGCCTCGGCCCGCTCGGCCGCGGAATCGGTGGCAGAGGCGATGAACAGCCTGCCTGCCCTGTCGCAACGGCTGGAACGTCTGGTGGGGCAGGCAGATGCCTTGATCGCCTCCTACGGGGCGCGGTCTGATTTCAATACCGAAGCGATGCAGGTGATGCGCGAATTCCGCGAAACCGCCCGGTCCGTGACCCAACTGGCCCGCACCATCGAACGCAATCCGAACTCTCTTTTGATTGGACGTTGATCATGAAAACGATTTTTGCACAGCCCATTATAACGCCCTTGTCACGGGTTTTTGCTCAGCCCTTTGTTCTGCCGGTGGTTCTGGCATTCGGGCTGGCCGCCTGTGGCGATAATGCCGCGCGCTATCTGGTGGAACCCGCGCCCACGGCAGCGGCGGTGCCGCTGCGCCTGCCCACGCTGGAGGTGCGCGATGTCGTGCTGCCGGCCTATGCGGAAGGCGCGCAAATCCTGCAACAGGATGCCAGCGGCGCGCTGCGCCCGATTGCGCGGTCCGAATGGGCCGATGGATCGTCACGCGCCGTGACGGCGGCACTGGCGCGCAGTCTTGATCTGCAAACCACAGCATCGGTCGCGGCCGAACCATGGCCGCTGTCGGATGCGCCGGCAGGCCGTCTGGATGTGCGGATCGACCGGATCGTGGCGCGCGCCGATCAGACCTTTCAGCTATCGGGGCAATATGCCGTGGCCAGCTTTCAGGGCAATATCAGCGAGGTGCTGCAACGCTTTGACATCCGCGTGCCGATGGCAGGCGACAGCCCCGCTGCGATCGCGGCCGCACAGGGGCAGGCGCTGGATCAGCTTGCGGCCCAGATCGTGACGCGCCTGCGCCGCTGATCGCGGCACAGGGCAGGCGGGATCAGGCGGCGTTATGCGGGCAACAACGTGATCGTTTGCACCGTTGCTGCGGCCACTGCCGCCTCGGAATAGGCCATGGGCAGGTAATCACCCGCCGCCCAAAGCGGGGCCAGATCGGCCAGATGCGGGCTGTCCTGCATGCCGGACTGGCGAAATCCTGACTGGCCGGGCGCGTTGATCCACAGGCTGGCATCCCAGTCGCCGACATCCACCACCATGCGCACGCTGGCCCCGATCCGCACGCGGTAATCAGACGCCTCGTAATGTGCCAGCATGATCGAGGTATTGCCGCCCCCTTTGGGCCACGGCCCCAGATCGAAACTGTCACCCAGCGGCGTCAGCGCATGATCGAACCAGCCGTGATGCAGATCGCCCCAGCGCCACGCCTTGGGATCGTTGCCGAACCGCGCCTCCACATCGGCCAGCGCTGCGCCCAGCGTATCGCGCAGCAGCGCATCGCGCGCGGCCGGATCATCCAGCCCGGCGCGGGCGGCCAGCGCGGGATGCGCGCCCTCCAGCATGGCGGTGATGACGGGGATATTGCCGGGCACCAGAAAGCGGCGCAGATCAGGATCGGGGGCCACGCGTTCCAACAGCGCGGGCCGCAGATGCGCGGCGAGCCAGACCTCGTATAAAAGCGCCGGGGCGGACCCCGTATCCGAGCGTCCGTCCCACCCCGCCAGCAGATCCTGCCCCGGCGCGTCCTGCGGCAAAAGCGCGATCAGCCGCGCGGCGAAGGGTGATCCGGTATCGGTCTGCAGGGCGGTGGATGTGCCCAGATCGTGATCGCTGCGCGCGCTCAAAGCCGCCGCGATCCGCGCGGCGCGCTGATCCTCGAACCACTCATACCCGATGGCGGGGCCGGTTTGCGCCTGCGCGGGAAGGTTCATCTCATTGGCGGAATGCACAAAGCCTTGCGCGGGATTGTCAAGCCGGGGCAGGGCGCTGGCGGTCATGAACCCCTCCCATTCGAACCGCCCGTCGCCCGCAACAGGCACCAATCCGCGCCAGCCTGTGCGGCGTGGCACATAGCCCGCCGCCTGCCAGCCGAATTGCCCCGCCATATCGGCATAGACCAGATTGACCGAAGGCGCGCCCCATGTCTCCACGGCGGCCTTGAACCCCTCCCAGGTGGTGGCGCGCATGGATTTGAGGCTGGCCATATAGGGGGCTGTGCCGGGGTCTGTGAACACCGTGCGCAGGGCCAGGGCGCGGCCCTCCTCCTGCCAGACAACCGGACCGTGACGGGTAAAGTGCAGATCAAACCTCTGGTCGGGATGGCCTTTGACGGCAAAGACCTCTGTGAGCGTTTGCATCTTTTCCCAGCCGTTGCCATAGCGATAGCGCGCGGGCGTGGCGGGATCGGTGTCATAGACCATGACATCCTCCTGATCGGCGCAGAAGATTGTCAGGCTGAAGGCGGCATGCCCGTTATGGCCTGCCATGATGCCGGGCGATGAGGGTTCGCCCGCGCCGATCAGGTCGATGCCGGGCGCGGTCAGATGCACCATATAGCGCAGGCTGGGGGCGGCATGGGCGCGGTGCGGATCGCTGGCCATGATGGCGCGCCCCGATACGGTGCGGCTGCCCGCCACGACCCAGTTGTTGGAGCCTTCCACCGGCGGGGCCTGCACCACCGTCTTGCGCGGGTCCACCCGCGACCAGCGCGCCGCCTCCTCCAGTCCTGCGGACAGTCGGTCGGCCGAAAACGTCACCGGTGCGGTGGCCAGTTCAAACACCGCCAGCGCATGGGGCGGCAGGCCCGCACCGGCATTGACCGCCCATTCCGAGGGCGGAACCGGTGGGTTCAGCGGTACGCGCAGCAGGTCCATCTCAGGATCGGCCAAGGCCAGCACCTGCGCGCGCGCCAGTTCCGATCCGGCGTTGCGCGTCAGGCAATGGGTGCGGATGCGCACCACATCTTCTGCCGCCCAATGCGCAGGCCGCGTGCCAAGCTGCGCAAATTCCTGTGGCAGCGGCATTGCCCCCGCCAGCACCTGATCCACCCCCGCATTGACCCCGGCGGCAAAAGCGGTGCAGATCGCTTGCGCATCCGCGCCGTAAGCCGCCCATTCCGCAGCCATATCACCGCGATACAGAAACAGCCGTGCCGCACGATCCTGCATCAGATAGCCGGGGCCGAAATCTGCCGCCAACAGCCCCAGCCCGCGCTTGCGCCACAGATCGATCTGCCACAGCCTGTCGCGCGCCGCGTTGAAACCTTGGGCAAAGAACAGATCCTCCAACCCCTCGGCGCGGATATGGGGCAGGCCCCAGCGATCAATGCGCAGGGTGGCGGGGGCTGTCAGGCCGGGCAGGCGATAGGTGGTCATGTCGGGTCTCCGCTTTGGTCAGATATGGCTGATGGCGCGTGCCGCCTCCAGCGCGAGGGGGGCCACGCGGGCGCTGAAATCCTCGGGCGTCCATTCCGAGAGCGACCCCGCCACATGAATCGCCCCGACAGGGCGGCCCTGCGCATCGGTCACCGCAACGCCAATGGCAACCTCGCCCAATAAGATCTGTTCTACCGACACGCTATAGCCGCGCGCGCGGGTCTGGTTGATCTCGGCCATGATCTGGTCCGGATCGGTCAGGGTGCGCGGCGTGAACGGCCTGCGATCTGACGCAGTGATCATTTCGCGCGCCTCATCCGGTGCCAGCCGCGCCATGATCGCCCAGCCGCCGGAGGAGCAGAATGTCGGCACGCTATGGCCCACCAGCGTGGCGTAAAACGTCTCGCGTTTGCTTTGCATCCTTGCGGCATAGACCACGCGCTGCCCGTCAAACAGCGACAGGTCCACCCGTTCGCGCACATTGCGGCGCAGGTCCAGCAATACCGGCGTTGCATGCTGGATCAGCGGGTGCATGCGCAGAAAATCCAGCGTGTGATCAAGGATGCGGATGCCGGGCAGAAAGCCCCGGTCTTCATCATCGCGGCGGATATAGCCCAAGGCGCGCAGCGTGTGCACGATTCGCTGTGCGGCGCTGCGATCCACCCCGGCGCGCTGCGCGATATCGGCCAAAGACAGCGGCCTGTCCGCATGATGAAAGGCCGCCAGAACCTGCATCGCCCGCGCGATGGAGTTGGTAAAAAGCGGGTCCGCGCGCTGCTCATCGCTTAAATAACGCACACCGGATTCGGCGCGCAGGGTGTTTCGTGTCATCGTGGCTCTTTAGCTGGTTGACTTAAGGTAAGTATGGGTTCTAGGCTCAACATACGATGCAAGCGTATCGCCCGACAATACACTAAATGCGGGGCAGAGTGCCAAGATGCACCATCCAGACCCCGCCAGGCAGGCCGCGCAGCGCCGTGGAACGAGATGGCAAAGGTATGTTAATACAATGACCAAACGCGTGGCGCTTGCAGGATTTCTGCATGAAACCAATACTTTCGCCCCAAGCCCGGCAGATATGGACAGCTTTGTGCAGGGCGGTGGCTATATGCCGATGGCGCGAGGTGCGGCGCTGATGACGGCGGGGCGCGGCATTAACCTTGGCATCGGGGGCGCGGTGGATCATGGTGAGGCGGCGGGCTGGGATTTGGTGCCGGTTTTGTGGTGCGGGGCGATTCCCTCGGCCCATGTCACGCAAACTGCCTATGATTTAATCAGTGCCGAGATCGTTGATGGCATTGCCGCCGCGCTGCCGCTGGACGGGGTGTTTTTGGACCTGCACGGCGCGATGGTGGCGCAACATCTGGATGACGGCGAAGGCGCGCTGATCGCCCGCGTCCGCGCTGTTGTGGGGCCGGATGTGCCCATCGTTGTGGCGCTGGACCTGCATGGCAATATCACTGCGCAGATGGTCGAGGCCGCCGATGTGCTGGTGGGTTTCCGCACCTATCCGCATGTGGATATGGCCGAAACAGGCCGCCGTGCGGCGGTGCAGCTTGGCGCGTTGATGGCGCGGGGTGCGCCCTTTGCCAAGGCCTTCCGGCGGCTGGATTTCCTGATCCCGATTGCGTGGCAAAGCACCGTGATGGAACCCGCGCGCGGCATCTATGACCGGATGGCGGCGCTGGAGGGGGGCGAGACCGCCTCTGTCTCTTTCTTTCCGGGCTTTCCGGCGGCTGATTTCCCGGAATGCGGCCCCACTATCGTGGCCTATGGTGCCACGCAGGCCACCGCTGATGCTGCCGCCGATACGGTTGCGGCTGATGTGAACCGCGCCGAGCCTGCCTTTGCCGGGCAGGCCTTTGGCCCCGATGCCGGCGTGGCCGAGGCGATCCGCATCGCCGAGACAGCCGCAAAGCCCGTGATCATCGCCGATACGCAGGACAACCCCGGTGCGGGCGGGGATTCCAACACGACCGGCATGTTGCGCGCCTTGGTGCGTGCGGATGCCAAGCGTGCGGCCCTCGGGATCATGGTTGATCCCGCCGCCGCCCGCGCTGCCCATGCCGCAGGGCAGGGGGCCGATATCGAGATTGCGCTGGGCGGCTTTTCCGGCATCCCCGGCGATAGCCCGTTTCAGGCAATCTTCACGGTTGAGGCGCTGTCAGACGGTAAATTCATCGCCTCTGGTCCGTTTTACGGCGGTGCGCCGCTTGATCTGGGGCCATCGGCCTGTTTGCGCATCGGGGATGTGCGCGTGGTGGTGACGACCCATAAGGCGCAGATGGCGGATCAGCAGATGTATCGTTTTGTCGGGATTGAACCGACGGAACAAGCCATTCTGGTCAACAAAAGCTCGGTGCATTTCCGCGCAGATTTTCAGCCGATTGCTGAAACAATCCTCGTTTGCACTGCCCCCGGCCCGATGCCGCTCAGCCCGGCCAGCCTGCCATGGACACGGCTGGCACCGGGGATGAAACTGGAACCGATGGGCCAGCGCTGGCAGCCGGCGCCAGCCCGTGAACCAAGCCTTGAGGAGGGCTGAACCCGAAGCAACCCCACCATTGTGACAGGTGCAACCGCGTATCCGGCACAGAATCCGGAACGCATGCTTTCCACCCCGAACGACAACACCAACAACAGAGAGAGACAAAATCATGACGATCCAGAATTTCCGCCCCAAAGGTGCGACAGGCGTGCGCAGCCTGATGGCCGGGGTGCTAATGGCCTCGACAGCACTTGTCAGCGCCAGCGCCGCGATGGCCGAAACCACCATTACCGCCGTGATGCATTCCGGCCTGCGCGTGCTGGACCCGGTGATCACAACGGCCCATATCACCCGCAACCATGCCTATATGATCTATGATGTGCTGGTGGCCGTGGATGAAGATTTCGCGCCGCAGCCGCAAATGGCGGATTGGACCGTGTCCGATGACGGGCTGGTCTATACGTTCACCCTGCGTGACGGGCTGACCTTCCATGATGGCGCGCCGGTGACGATGGCCGATGCCGAAGCCTCGATCAAGCGCTGGGCGCAACGCGATTCCGGTGGTCAGATCGTCATGGACTTTACCGAAAGCCTGACCGCGACGGATGACAAAACGCTGGTCTGGACCCTGACAGAACCGTTTGGCCCGCTGCTGGACACGCTGGGCAAGCAATCGGCGTTGCCGCCGTTCATCATGCCCGCCCGTGTGGCCGCCACCCCGTCTGATACCGCGATCAGCGAACATGTCGGTTCCGGTCCGTTCATCTTTGTCGAGGATGAATTCCAGCCCGGTGTCAGCGTCACTTATGTGAAAAATGAAAATTATGTGCCGCGCGAAGAGCCTGCCAACAACATGTCCGGCGGCAAGGTGGTGCATGTCGACAAGGTTGTCTGGGCCACGATGCCCGATGCCTCCACCGCGATCAACGCGCTGTCCAGCGATGAGATCGACTATATCGAATCCGTGCAGGTTGACCTGTTGCCCCTGCTGGAAGGTGACCCGGACGTCATCCACGAAAAGCGCGAGCCGCTGGGCTATCAGACCATTGGCCGGATGAATTTCCTGCATGCGCCCTTTGACAACGTCAAAATCCGTCAGGCCGCGATGATGGCGCTGGATCAGGAGGCCGTGCTGGTCGCCATGATGGGCAATCCCGAATACTATTCGGTCTGTGGTGCGATCTTTGGCTGCGGCACCCCGCTGGCCGATGAAACGGGATCGGAAACCCTGACCTCGGGCGGTGATGTCGCGGGCGCCAAGGCGCTGCTGGAAGAGGCCGGATATGACGGCACGCCGATCGTTCTGATGGCCCCGACCGATGTGATCTCGCTGGCGGCCCAACCGGTTGTGGCGGCGCAATCGCTGCGCGCGGCAGGGTTCACTGTCGATATGCAGCCGATGGACTGGCAAACGCTGGTCACGCGCCGCGCCAGCCAGAACGCACCGGCAGACGGTGGCTGGAACATCTTCTTCACCAACTGGCTGGTGCCTGAAATCTCCAGCCCGCTGGTGTCGCCGATGCTGAACGGTCGCGGTGATGTCGCATGGTTCGGCTGGCCCGAAGATGCCGTGATCGAAGCGCTGAAGGCCGAGTTCATCGCCGCCACCTCGCTGGAAGAACAGCAGGAGGTCGCAGCCCGCATTCAGGCCCATAACATGGAGCAGGTGCTGTATATCCCACTGGGTCAGTATGTCGGCCCGCAGGCGCGCCGCGCCAATATCGTGGATATGCTCCCGTCGCCCGTGCCGGTGTTCTGGAACGTCAAGAAAGAGTGATCAGTCACCACTGACATGACCCGGCGCACCCACCCCGTGCGCCGGGTATCCGTTGCGGGCGCCAGCCCCGCAGCTTGCCCCTTGTTTTCACCGCACCCTCCGCCGAAAGGATCCCCCGCCGATGCTGGGCTATCTTATCCGACGCGTCCTCGCGATCATTCCGGTGATGCTGATCGTCGCCATCTTTGTGTTCTTGCTGCTGCGACTGACCCCCGGTGATCCGGCGGCGATTATCGCAGGCGATATGGCCACCCCCGAACAGTTGGAGCGCATCCGCGAGGCGATGGGCCTGAACCTGCCCATTCATACGCAGTTCATCACATGGATGGGCAGTTTGCTGCAGGGTGATCTGGGCACTTCTTTGATTTCGGGTACGCCGGTTCTGAAAATGGTGGGCCAGCGGATTTTCCCCACGATCAATATCGCGCTGCTGACCATTACCATTGCCGTGGCCATCGCCGTGCCGATGGGCGTGCTGGCGGCATGGCGGCACCGCTCCTGGGTGGATTACGCTGTCATGAGCTTTTCCGTCATGGGCTTTTCGGTGCCGGTCTTTGTCATTGGTTATCTGCTGATCCTTGTCTTTTCGATCACTCTGGGCTGGTTGCCGGTGCAGGGCTATGCCTCGCCCACGGAAAAGGGCTTTGGCGAGTTTTTGTACCGCGCCACATTGCCAGCCTTTACGCTGGCCACGATCTATATCGCGTTGATTGCGCGGATGACGCGGGCCTCCATGCTGGAAGTGCTGGGCGAGGATTACATCCGCACCGCCCGCGCCAAGGGCGTCAAGGAAAGCCGTGTGCTGTTCCGTCATGCGCTGCGCAATGCGGCGGTGCCGATCCTGACGGTGATCGGCACCGGCTTTGCGCTGCTGATTTCCGGCGTTGTGGTCACCGAGAGCGTGTTCAACATCCCCGGTATCGGCCGCCTGACTGTCGATGCGATCCTTGCGCGGGATTATCCTGTCATTCAGGCGATGATCCTGCTGACCAGCGCCACCTATGTGGTGGTGAACCTGATCATCGACATCTCCTACACCATCTTTGACCCGAGGATCCGTTACTGATGTCCAATTACGCGCCCCCATCCTCGGCGATGCAATCCGTGCTGCGCCTGTTCTCCATCCCGTCACTGGCCAAGCTGGGCACCGGGCCGTTGATCGCGGCGGCGGTGCTGGTGATGATCGTGATCGTCACGCTGCTGTCACCATGGATCGCGCCCTATGATCCGCTGGAAATGCAGACGATGAACCGCCTCAAAGGGCCAAGCCCCGAACATATCCTTGGCACAGATCCATTTGGCCGCGATCTTTATTCGCGTGTGCTGATCGGCGGGCGTGTGTCGCTGCTGATCGGGATTGGCGCGGCGGTTGTCTCGGTCCTGCTGGGGCTTGCGATTGGGTTAATCGCCGGGTTCTTCCGGCTGGCCGATACGATCATCATGCGTGTCATGGACAGCCTGATGGCGATCCCGTCCATCCTGCTGGCCATTGCGCTGGTGGCGCTGAACGGCCCGTCGATCACCTCTGTGATCATGGCGATCACCATCCCCGAAATCCCCCGCGTGGTGCGGCTTGTCCGCTCTGTCGTGCTGACCGCGCGCGAGG
This sequence comes from Rhodobacterales bacterium, assembly GCA_047921315.1. Taxonomy (GTDB): domain Bacteria; phylum Pseudomonadota; class Alphaproteobacteria; order Rhodobacterales; family Rhodobacteraceae; genus Seohaeicola. The sequence continues at coordinate 18,313 of JBLRWJ010000035.1, forward strand.
AGCCCTATGTCGAGGCGGCGATCGCGCTTGGCTCTTCCATGCCCAAGGTGCTGTTCCAGCATCTGATGCCCAACACCATGGCCCCGCTGATCGTGCAGGGCACCTATATCCTTGCCTCTGCCATCCTGACCGAGGCGATCCTGTCTTTCCTTGGTGCGGGTGTTTCGACCGAGATCCCGACATGGGGGAATATCATGGCCGAGGGGCGGCAATATTTCCGCATCAAACCGGAACTGATCCTGTGGCCCGGCCTGATGCTGTCTTTGTGCATCCTGTCGATCAACCTGCTGGGCGATACCGCGCGCGATCTGCTGGATCCGCGCCTCAAGAAACGGGGGGAATAGGCGATGCTGTTCAAGACACGCACATTCGACGATGCAAAAACTGTCCTGACGGTCAAGGATCTGACAGTCAGCCTGCCAGCCGCTGCCAAGGTTCCGCCAGTGCTGAACAAGATCAGCCTGCAGATCCGCGCAGGTGAAACGGTGTGTCTGGTCGGTGAATCCGGCTCTGGCAAATCCGTGACATCGCTGGCGGTGATGGGGCTGCTGCCAAAGGATGCGCTGTTCGTGACAGGCGGCAGCATCACCCTGTCGGGGACGGACCTGCTCAAGCAAACGCCCAATGCGATGCAGCACATCCGCGCCCGGCGTGTGGCCATGATCTTTCAGGAACCGATGACCGCGCTGAACCCGGTGATGCGGGTGGGCGACCAGATTGACGAGGTGCTGGAAAGCCATACTGACATGTCGTCCGAGGCGCGCCGCAAGCGTGTCATGGCGATCATGGAGGATGTGCACCTGCCCGATGTGGAACGCATCTATCGCAGCTATCCGCACCAACTGTCCGGCGGGCAGCGCCAGCGTATCATGATCGCCATGGCGCTGGTGCTGGAGCCGGAACTGCTGATCGCGGATGAACCCACAACCGCGCTGGATGTGACCACGCAAAAGCAAATCCTGTCGCTGGTTGCCGAGTTGCAGGAAAAACACGGCACTGCGGTGCTGTTCATCACCCATGATATGGGCGTGGTCGCTGAAATTGCCGATACTGTCTATGTGATGAAAAACGGCGATCTGGTCGAAAACGCCCCGATCGAGACGCTGCTGCGCGCGCCCAAGCAGGACTATACGCAAAAGCTGCTGCGCGCCGTGCCCAGCCTTGTGCCGCGTGCCGCGCGCCCGGCACCGGATGGTGATCCCGTGCTCAAGGTTGAAAAGCTGAATATGATCTATGGTGGCGGCGGGTTCTTTGTCAAACGTCCCGGCACCCATGCCGCCAAAGAGGTGTCATTCAGCGTGGCACGCGGGCGCACACTTGGCATTGTCGGCGAATCCGGTTCCGGCAAATCCACCGTGGCGCGCTGCATCATGCGCCTGATCGCGCCCACTGCAGGCGTGATCCGGTTGCGCGATACCGATATCGCGCATCTGTCACGCGCGCAGATGAAGCCGCATCGCCAGTATCTGCAGGTGGTGTTTCAGGATCCGTTCCGCTCCATGAACCCGCGCTGGACGGTGGGGCGCAGCCTGATTGAAGGCCCGGTGAACTATGGCACGCCTGCGCGCGAGGCGATGGCCCGCGCCGCCGAGCTGATGGAGATCGTGGGCCTGCCCCGCGACAGCCTTGATCGCTATCCGCACCAGTTTTCCGGCGGGCAGCGCCAGCGTATCGCGATTGCGCGGGCGGTGATGATGAAACCCGATGTGCTGGTCGCGGATGAGGCGGTCTCGGCGCTGGATGTATCCGTGCAGGCGCAGGTGCTGGACCTGCTGGATGATCTGCAAGACAAGCTGGGCATCACCATCGTCTTTATCACCCATGACCTGCGCGTTGCCGCCCAGATTTGCGATGATGTGCTGGTGATGCAGCATGGCATCGTGGTGGAACAAGGCCCCGCAGCCGCCGTTCTGGCCGATCCGCAACATGACTATACCAAATCCCTGATTGATGCCGCCCCCGGCAGGACATGGGATTTTGCCAATTTCCGCGAATTGGGCGCCGCCTGAGGGCGGTTGCCCCAAGTTGCCCCTGACACGTCAAGAAAACCGAGGAGAAAGACATGAACATTCTGCCCGTGATCGAGGCCAGCACAGAGGAGCTGACCGCGATCTTCAAGGATCTGCACGCCCATCCCGAAATCGGGCTGGAGGAGGAACGCACAGCCGCCATCGTGGCCGATAAACTGCGCAGCTACGGTGTGGATGAGGTGCATACCGGCATCGGCATCACCGGCGTGGTGGGCATCATCTGCGGGCGCGGCGGCAAGGATGCGGGCGGCAAACGCGTGGGCCTGCGCGCCGATATGGATGCGCTGCCGATCCATGAGCAGACGAACCTGCCCTATTCCTCGACCAATGCGGGCAAGATGCATGCCTGCGGCCATGACAGCCACACCACCATGCTGTTGGGGGCGGCGAAACATCTGGCGGCCACACGTGATTTTGACGGCACCGCCATCATGATCTTCCAACCCGCCGAGGAAGGTCTGGGCGGCGCACGCGGCATGCTGGCCGATGGCCTGTTTGACCGCTTCCCCTGCGATGAGGTCTACGGCATGCACAATTCGCCCAATGGCAAACCGGGCACCGTGGGCATCTGCAAAGGGGCCGCCATGGCGGGGGCCGCGTTTTTTGACATCACCGTGACGGGCAAGGGCAGCCACGCCGCCATGCCGCAGCAATCGCGCGATACGCTGGTGACAGCCGCCGCATTGGTGGGCCAGTTGCAAACCATCGTCAGCCGCAATGTGGCCCCTCTGGATACCTGCGTTGTCTCGGTCACGCAGATCCATGCCGGCTCTGCCTATAACGTTATCCCTGAGGTCGCGCAGATCAGCGGGACAATCCGCTATTTCAAGGATGAGGTCTACGCCATTGCCGAAACCCGTATGAAAGAAATCTGCGCCGGGTTCGGGGCGGCCTTCGGGGCCGAGGTCAAGGTTGATCTGCGCAATGTCTTTGACGTGCTGTTGAACGATCATGACCTGTCTGATGCCTATATGGACGCCGCCCGCGATATCGTGGGCGAAGAGATGATCAGCCGCGATGACGAACCCGCCACCGGGTCTGAAGATTTCGCCGATATGCTCAAGGTTGTGCCCGGTGCCTATTGCCGCGTTGGCCATACCGGCGATGTGCCGCTGCATAATCCCGGTTTTGTGCTGGGCACCGAAGTGCTGCCTGTGGGCGCATCTATCATGGCCCGCATCGTGGAACGCCGCCTGAACCTTGCGGAGGCCGCAGCATGAACCCTTTGGATTTGCCCTTTGACACCGATGACATGGTCGAACGCCTGCGCCCGTGGATCGAATGCGAAAGCCCCACCTATGACGCCGCTGCCGTCAACCGCATGATGGACCTTGCCGCCTATGACCTGACGGTTGCAGGCGCGGTGGTGGAGCGCATCCCCGGCCGCATGGGCTTTGGCGGCACCGTGCGCGCCCGCTTTCCGCATCCTGATTTCGGCAAGCCCGGCATCCTGATCGCGGGCCATATGGATACGGTCCACCCCATCGGCACGCTGGAAAAACTGCCCTTCAAGCGCGAGGGTGATATTTGCTATGGCCCCGGCATCATGGATATGAAGGGCGGCAATTTCATCAGTCTGGAGGCGATCAAGGCGCTGGCCGCAGCGGGGATGCAGACGCCCTTGCCCGTCACTGTCCTGTTCACCCCCGATGAAGAGGTGGGCACGCCGTCAACCCGCGACCTGATCGAGGCGGAAGCGGCCAAGAACAAATATGTCCTTGTCCCCGAACCCGCCAAACAGGATGGCGGTGCTGTGATCGGCCGCTATGCGATTGCGCGCTTCAACCTGCGCACCGTGGGCCGCCCCAGCCATGCCGGTTGGGCGCTGGCCGAGGGCCGCTCGGCCATTGCTGCCATGGCCAAGAAAATCCTTGAGATCGAGGCGATGACCTCTGACGATTGCACCTTCTCGGTCGGCGTGATCCATGCGGGCCAATGGGTCAACTGCGTGTCCTCCAGTTGCGATGCGCAGGCCTTGACCATGGCCAAGACACAAGAAGACCTTGATCGCGGTGTCGCCGCGATGATGGCCCTGCAGGGCGAGGAGAACGGCGTCAGCTTCGAGGTGACACGCGGCGTCACCCGCCCTGTGTGGGAGCCGGACCAGCCCGGCACCATGGCGATGTTCGAGGTGGCCAAGGACATCTGCGCCGAGCTGGGGTTCGAACTGACAGGCGCCAGCTCCGGTGGCGGTTCGGATGGCAATTTCACCGGCTTCATGGGCATCCCCACGCTTGATTCCATTGGCGTGCGTGGCAAAGGGCTGCATACGCTGGGCGAACATATCGAGGTGGCCAGTCTGGCCGAACGCGCCAAGCTGACAGCCGCGCTGCTGATGCGGCTGGCCTAGGGTTTGTTGAGTATCAGGATTCCCATCTCGACTGGTTTCTGATTCAAG
>JBLRWJ010000036.1:0-21895 GCA_047921315.1 Rhodobacterales bacterium
CCGTGGGCACATGTTCATGGAATCGATGGGCACATGCGCGTGGAATACTCAATCATCAAGGCTACGTCGAACAGTACCGCCAGCCCGCGCAGATTTGGCGTCGAATATCTGGCGCAGCCAAATTTCGGAAGGTAAAGAGGGGCGCATATCTGACATAGCGCCAAAATAGCATGAAAACGTAAATCTAAGACTAATCGCTCTGCGCCAAATAGTATTGCAGAACAAAAACCCTTATGGCTGAGGCCAAGCCTGTGTCAGGTTCACGTGTTGCGTCAATTTTGGCAGCCAAAGCATTGATTGATAATCTTTTTTGTTCCGCAATGTTGCGAAACGCCTGCCAAAAGGCAGGCTCCAGCGTGACGCTTGTCCGGTGCCCCCTGAGTGTCAGGGAATGTTTTACCGGCCTCGGGGTCATGTGTCTTTCCGGTGTTGATCAAGCAAATGTTTTGCAGATTCGGCGCGCGCTTTCTCAAGTGTTTTTTGCGCCTTGTCGCGTCCGAACTTCACCGCATTCAGCGTAGCGCGGGCTGCTTTCTCAGCCCGCGCCTTATCTTTTCTGACCCGATTGAGATTAATCGGTGTGCTCACCCTTTGGGTCCGATCATGTCTTCGGGGCGTACCACACGATCAAAGGTTTCGGCATCCACAAGGCCAAGGTTTATCGCCTCCTGCTTCAGTGTGGTTCCGTTTTTATGGGCGGTCTTTGCCACTTTGGTGGCGTTGTCATAGCCGATTGTCGGAGCCAATGCCGTGACCAGCATCAGGCTTTCTTTCATCAGTTGGTCGATACGCGTCAGATTGGCCTGCGTGCCCACCACCATATTATCGGTAAAGCTGCCCGCTGCATCGCCCAGAAGCTGCATACTTTGCAACACGTTATAGGACATCATCGGGTTGTAGACGTTCAGTTCAAAATGCCCCTGACTACCTGCAAAACCGATCGCAGCATCATTGCCCATCACATGGGCGCATACCATTGTCAGGGCCTCTGCCTGGGTTGGGTTGACCTTGCCGGGCATGATCGACGATCCCGGCTCGTTTTCTGGCAGGATCAACTCGCCCAGACCCGACCGGGGGCCAGACCCCAAAAGCCGCATATCATTGGCGATCTTGAACAGCGAGCCTGCGACGGTTTTCAACGCCCCCGAGAACATGACCATCGCATCATGGGCTGCCAGCGCCTCGAATTTGTTGGGCGCGGTCACGAAGGGTAGGGCGGTGATGGTGGCGATCTCGGCCGCGACCTTTTCGGCAAAGCCTTTGCGCGTGTTCAACCCGGTGCCGACCGCCGTGCCGCCTTGCGCCAATTCATAAATATCCGGCAGGCAGGCTTCGACACGCTCGATGCCCTTCTTCACCTGATGCGCATAGCCACCAAATTCCTGACCCAGCGTCAGCGGGGTTGCATCCTGCGTATGGGTGCGGCCTATCTTGATGATATCTTTGAATTCTTCCGATTTTGCAGCCAGGGCCGCATGCAGTTTGCGCAATCCCGGCAGCAAGGTATCGCGTGCCATCATACCGATCGCCACATGCATGGCAGTGGGGAAGGTATCGTTGGAGGATTGCCCCATGTTGCAATGGTCATTGGGGTGCACGGGTGATTTTGACCCCATCACGCCGCCCATGATCTCGATCGCACGGTTCGAGATCACCTCATTCGCGTTCATGTTCGATTGCGTGCCCGACCCTGTCTGCCAGACGACCAGCGGGAAATTGTCATCCAGCTTGCCGTCTATCACTTCGGTCGCAGCCTGCTGAATCGCCTTCGACAAGGCTGGGTCCAGATCCCCGAATCCTTCATTCACGATGGCGGCCGCTTTTTTCACAACGCCCAGCGCGCGCACGATGGCAACAGGCTGGCGTTCCCATCCGATGGGAAAGTTGCGGATTGAACGTTGTGTCTGTGCGCCCCAGTATTTGTCAGCCGGAACGTCAAGGGGGCCGAAGCTGTCGGTTTCGGTGCGGATCTCTGTCATGGGCTTGCCCTTTGCGGTGAATGCTGACCCTGTCATAGCGAAACGCGCAGCGAGATCAATATTGCATGCAACGGCATACTGGATCAGATATTAACTGACCCCCCTGTTGGTCCTATTTGCGGAACGTATCCAGCCGCACGACTTCGGCCTCTTTAGGCGCGCCGGAGGGGCCTTTGGGGTCGTCATCACTACCGTCATCGTCCAGATCATCATCGCCATGTGCATGCGTTTCAAAGCGCAGACCAAATTCGACCGATGGGTCCACAAAGGTTTTGATTGCGTCATAGGGGATGTAGAGCGGTTCGGGCTGTTCACCGAAGTTCAACGTCACGGCAAAGCCATCATCCGTCACGGTCAGGTTGTCATACCAATGCTGCATGACCACGGTCATTTCCGTCGGATAGCGATCGCGCAGCCAATCAGCTAGGTTGGCCTGCGGGTGCATCGTGTCGAAGGTGATAAAGAAATGATGCGCGCCGGGCAGGCCATGATCGGCGATATCTTGCAGCACTTCCTGTATCAGGCCGCGCATCGCACGATGCATCAGGTTGCCGTAATCAATTATGCGCGACATCTGCAATTCCTTGGGACACTTCTCTGTAGCATAGGGGATTCGGGATAAAACAAAAGACAGACGCGGGCAAAAAAACAGTTATCTGTAGTGGCCTGCCTAAATCATCACCTGATCCAGTGCAAAGCCTGCAACGGCCATCACGGCAAGAAAGGCGGGCAAAGGCAATGCCAGACGCAGCTGGAGCAGAAACGCCAGCCCGATCAATCCCGCCGCCTGCCAGATAAATCCTGACCAAACCGGCACAGGCCCGAATCCCGTCAGCGTCACCTCCATGAACAGCACATGCAGCGCGAACCAAAGCGACAGGTTGAGGATGACACCCACAACCGCCGCCGTGATGCAGGCCAGCGCCCCCCGCAGGCGGGGTTTATGGGCCAGCGCGCTGATATATGGCGCGCCGGTAAAAATCCATAAAAAGCAAGGGACGAATGTCATCCATAAAGTGACAATCCCCGCGGCCACACCCAGCGCCGGACCGCCTTGGGACAATCCTGCTAGAATGCCCACGAACTGTGTCACAAGGATCAGCGGGCCGGGGGTGGTTTCGGCAAGGCCCAAAGCATCGATCATCTGGCCCGTGCTCAACCAGCCGAAATCGGTCACGACAGCTTGGGTCATATAGGCCAGCACCGCATAGGCCCCGCCAAATGTCACCACCGCAAGGGTCGAGAAGAACATCGCCAGTTCGGCCAGCAGCCCGCGCTCCAACCAGATCAGCAGGCCAAGCGGGATCAGCCACAGCGCCAGCCATAGCGATGCGGTTTGCAAGCTGTTGCGCAGCAGAACCGGCGGGGCGAATGCGGATGCGGCCTGATCGGGGCGCGCTTTCTCTGTCGTCGTGCTGTCTTGGGTCGCAATCACGAATCCCCAAAGCGCGGCCACCGCGATGATCACAGGAAAGGGCAATTGGAAAAAGAAAATGCCGAAAAAAGACAGCGCCGCCAGCACGTAATCCATACGCCCGCGCAAGGCCCGCTTGGCCAGACCGCGCAGCGCCATCAGCACGATGACCACCACCGCGGCCTTGATCCCCAGAAACAGCGCCTGCACCACGTCCAACTGGCCATAGCTTGCATAGGCCAGCGCCAGCCCAAAAATCACCAGCGCGCCGGGTAACACAAACAGCCCCCCCGCAATCAATCCGCCCAGCGTTCCGCGCAGCCGCCACCCCGCATAGGTGGCAAGCTGCATCGCCTCTGGCCCCGGCAGCAGCATACAAAACGACAAGGCGCGCAGAAATTCGGCCTGCTCCAGCCATAGACGTGATTCGACCAATTCGCGCTGCATCAGCGCAATCTGTGCGGCCGGTCCACCAAAGGATAAAAGGCCGATGCGTCCGAACACGCGGACCAGTTCGTGATGACTGGGAGCCTGTTGACTGGGGTGATGCGTCACGTTTTCCGATCCTTCGCCTTTTGGTCACAGGCTTAGACCATCCCCGGCCACCTGCAAGGCCATCGCCGGCGCGTCATAATGACATGCGCAAGACAGGAATGACTGTTAGACCAAATACGGGGGAAAGAAAGTGCAGGCTTCTGTTGCCAGGTGCCTGCGAACCCCGCCTTAAGCTGCTAGGCTCAAGGGCTTAAGTTTTCGATATCGCCGACCGCTTACGCGGCCATTGCTACCGGAGCACGATTGTCATTTGCAATTGTACTTTTCGGACCGATAACGGTGGTACCTCACCGAGACAAAGCATAACCCCTTTAGACGTTCGTCGATCCTGTTTCAGCCCCATTGCCGCCAAATGAACGGATTTTGGTGGAGCTGCCGGGTACCGCCCCCGGGTCCGATCCGCGTATTACGAGCGCGTTTATGTCCATAGTCTGTTGCCAGACATCCCCTATATAGGGCAGGCGCTGCCGCTTTTGAAGGGGGCAAATACGCAAAGCGCGCTCAACCTGCTGTCGCTTGCGCCTGTGGGTTCCGTTGCGCCATAACATCGCGCCCCAAGGTCAGGGTGTAATCGGCCAGTTCCGCCAATGCGGCATCGGCGGCAGCGGCGTCTTGCGCCTCGATCGCGGTGACGATCCGGCTGTGCAAGGCGATGATCTGCCCGCGAGAGCGTGCCGTAAAGGTGATCATGTTCATCAAGGGTTGCATCCCCTCAACAGCGCCCGCCAGTTGATAGGACAGCACCGCATTGCCCGCCCCATCCACCAAAGCCCGGTGAAAGGCGACATCAGAGGTGCAGAAATCCTCATCCGACAGATCGGGATGGGACTGGCGCATGATTTCCAGCCACATCCGCGCCAGATGGTCCGGCCCGCGTCGTTCCGCCGACAGTGGCGCGCAGGCGCGCTCCAGCGTATAGCGCGCCTCGCAGGCCACATCAAAGCTGACGGCATTCATGGATAGCAGCAGCGTCGATGTGGTGATTTGCTGGCCATAGGCCTGTTCAAAAGACAAACGGTTCACAAAGGCACCGCCCGTGGCCCCGCGCTGCGTGCGGATCAGCGATTGCGCCGCCAACCGCTTGAGAGCCTCGCGCACCGTGGGGCGCGACACGCCGAAATGCTCGGCCAATTCGGCCTCGGATGGCAGGCGCGCGTCAACAATCAGCTTGCCCGATACGATTTCATCACGGATCGCGGTAGCAATCTGGGCAGACAGATCTTTGGGGCTGGCGGGGTCTAGTTTCATATGTCTGACAATTGGGGCTTTACGAGCAAGGTAAATGTCTGACAATTTAATTGCAAGAGGCCCGCAGGAGACTGAGTCGTCACCCGCATGGCCGAAGCGGCGCTTGACCGCGTAAGGAGGGATCATGCTGTCAGACCGGATCAGAGCGATGGGCGCGCCGCATTGGCTGGCGCTGTTTGGTCTGATTCTGGGCGCTTGGACAATGCTCTACGCCATGGCATTGCCTGCGGATCTGCGCGCCTCGGCAAGGTTGTTCGGGGCGGAGTTCTGGGAAAGCCTCTGCCTTGTAACTCCGGATGCGGCAGGGTTTGGCCGGGTTGTGTTGATGTGGGCGCTGATGTCTGCGGCCATGATGGCACCCACCGCGCTGCCGGCTTTTGCCACCTATGATGATCTGGGGCGCAGCACGCAAACACGCTTTGCCGCGCTGGTGGTGGGGTATCTGGGCGTATGGCTGGGGTTTTCAATCCTTGCCGGAGCGCTGCAAATGGGGCTGTTCAACGCCGGATTGGTCAGCGCCTTTGGCGACAGCCTGTCGGTTTGGCTATCCGCCGGGTTGCTTGTGCTGGCGGGGGGCTATCAATTCTCGCCGGTGAAAGAGGCATGCCTGAGCAAGTGCCGCGCGCCACTGACATTCTTTATGGCCCATTGGGACGAAGGACCGCTGCGCAACGGGGTGCGGTTGGGCATGGTCTGTCTGGGTTGCTGCTGGGCCTTGATGCTGCTGGCATTCGTGGGCGGGGTGATGAACATCGCCTTCATGGGGCTGGCCACGCTGATCATGGTGATCGAGAAACTGCCTCAATACGGGCGCGTGCTGACGCGGCCTTTGGGGGTGGTGCTGATCATTTCAGGACTGATATTGGCGCTAGGCGCCGTCTTGTAAGGGAGAAAGACTTATGGCTTTGGATCAAAACGCAGTGGGAACAGTGCCTTGGGCGATCAAGGGCGAACTGATCCTGAACTGCAACTGCACAGTGTTCTGCCCCTGTGTGGTCAGTCTGGGCAAACATGCCCCAACCGAGGGCTATTGCCAGGCTTGGTCCGGTATCCGCATTGACGAGGGCCATTACGGCGATGAGGATATCAGCGGGCTGAACGTAGGCCTGCTGCTGGAGATCCCCGGCCTGATGGCGCGCGGCAACTGGAAAGCCGCCGCCTATATCGATGAGCGCGCCTCGGACGCGGCCTATGACGGGCTGGTCAACATCTTCTCGGGTGCGGCACGCGGCACAACGGGGTTGTTCAAAGTGCTGGTAGCCGAGTTTTTGGGCGCGGAACGCGCGCCGGTCGTGTTTGAAACCGAAGGCAAGACGCGCCGCCTGATGGTGGGCAAGGCGATCCATGGCGAGGTGGTGCCGGTGCCGGGCAAAAACCCCGATGACGAGATTGTCGTGACCAATACAGAATACTGGATGGGGCCGGACATTACCGTGGCAACCGCCACCAAAGGCCGGGTGCGCGCCTTTGGACGGGTGTGGGATTTCGATGGCCGCAGTGCCGAGATCTGCCAGATCGACTGGCACGGCCCGCGCTGAGCCGATCGGATAATGGGGTATATTTGCAATGATCAACCCGGACTATGTTCTGACCATGGCGCGCTATAACGCGTGGCAGAACAAACAGTTGAAAGCCGTGATGGACACATTGTCCGAGGACGCGCTGCGCGCGGACCGAGGGGCTTTTTTCGGGTCGATCATGGCAACAGCAAACCATATCCTTTGGGCAGATCGCATGTGGATGGCGCGGCTTCAGGGACAACCGCCCCCGGTGGAAGGGATGCAGGACAGCACCACGATCACCCCGACCTATCCCGTCTGGAGCGCGGAGCGTTTCCGCATGGACGGGCGCCTCCTGATCTGGGCCGAGAAACTGCATGCTGTTGATCTGATCGGGGATCTGCAATGGTATTCAAGCGTTATGAAACAACATGTCAGCCGCCCCGTCGGCTTGCTTATCACACATATGTTCAACCATCAGACCCATCACCGCGGACAGATCCACGCCATGCTGACCGCCCAAGGGTTCAAAGCCCCGGTGAGTGATCTGTTTTTCATGCCACAAGACGGTCCTTGGCTGTGACAGTGGGTCTTTTGGATATTTAGAGCAAGAAGAAGCAGGACGGGGGTGTTTCCCGGCCGACCAGAAAGAGGATTAGCCCATGTTCAACGCATTGGTTGTAAACAAGGATGAAGACGGCAAGACCAGCGCCGCCGTGCAGCAGATCAGCGAGGCCGATTTGCCGCAAGCCGAGGTGACGGTGGCCGTGGAATATTCCACGGTGAATTACAAGGACGGCCTGTGTATCGGGCCGGGGGGCGGATTGGTGCGCAACTATCCGCATGTGCCGGGTATCGATTTTGCAGGCACGGTCGAGACCTCGGATGATCCGCGCTATAGCCCTGGCGACAAGGTTGTGTTGACGGGCTGGCGCGTGGGTGAGGCGCATTGGGGTGGATATTCCCAAAAGGCCCGTGTGCGCGCCGACTGGCTGGTGCCTTTGCCGCAGGGGTTGAGCACGCGTCAGGCGATGGCGGTGGGCACGGCCGGTTTGACGGCGATGCTGGCGGTGATGGCGCTGGAGGATCACGGGCTGGAACCCGGCCATGGCGAGGTGTTGGTGACCGGTGCTGCGGGGGGGGTCGGATCGGTTGCCGTGGCGATCCTTGCCGCGCTTGGCCATGATGTTGCAGGCGTGACCGGACGCCCCGAGACCGAAGATTACCTGCGCGGTCTTGGGGCCACCCGCATTGTGCCGCGCGCCGAACTGGCCGAGACTGTCAAACGCCCGCTGGAAAGCGAGACATGGACCGGATGTGTGGATGCGGTAGGCGGGCCGATGCTGGCGCGGGTTTTGGGGCAGATGAAATACGGCGCATCGGTTGCCGCCGTTGGCCTTGCCGGCGGTGCCAGCCTGCCCGCGACGGTCATTCCCTTCCTGCTGCGCGGGGTCAATCTGCTGGGCATCGACAGCGTTTTGCAGCCCTATGACAACCGTTTGCGCGCCTGGGGCCGGCTTGCGCGCGATCTGCCGATGGACAAGCTGGAGGCGATGATCCAGCCGGCCACATTGGCCGATCTGCCCGAACTGGGCGCAGAGATTTTGCGCGGTCAGGTGCGGGGCCGTGTCGTGATTGATGTAAACGCCTGACCGGGCAGGCCGGATAAAGGACACTGTCGCCCGGATGCTTGACGCCGGGCGACAGGGCGCCCACAGTCCCGGAAAAATGACAGGGACAATCAAAATGCTGGATGTTGATTTCGTACGCGCGCAATTCCCCGCGTTTGGGGTGGAGGCCCTCAAGGGGCAGAGTTTCTTCGAGAATGCAGGCGGCTCGTTCACCTGCGCTGCGGTGATTGACCGTCTGACGCGGTTTTACACCGAACGCAAGGTCCAGCCCTATGGCCCCTATGAGGCAAGCCGGCTGGGTGGCGCGGAAATGGATGAGGCGCGCAGCCGTCTGTCCGCAATGCTGGGTGTTGCAGCGGATGAGCTGTCATTTGGCCCGTCAACCACGGCCAATACCTATGTTCTGGCGCAGGCCTTCCGGCAGTGGATGAAACCGGGTGAGGCGATCATTGTCACCAATCAGGATCATGAGGCCAATAGCGGCCCTTGGCGGCGTCTGGCAGCCGATGGGATCGAGATCCGCGAATGGCGGATTGACCCTGACACAGGCCATCTGAACCCTGATGATCTGGAAGAGCTGCTGGATGAAAGCGTGCGGCTGGTCTGTTTTCCGCATTGCTCCAACGTGGTGGGAGAGATCAACCCGGTGGTCGAGATTACCGCATTGGCCCATGCAGCGGGTGCTTTTGTCTGTGTGGACGGGGTCAGCTATGCGCCGCACGGGTTCCCCGATGTGGGGTTGATGGGGCCGGATATTTATCTTTTTTCGGCTTACAAGACCTATGGCCCGCATCAAGGCTTGATGGTGATCCGGCGCGCCTTGGGCCAGCAACTGCCCAATCAGGGCCATGCGTTCAACGGTGATGCGCTTTATAAGCGGTTCACCCCGGCAGGGCCGGATCATGCCCAGATCGCCGCTTGTGCAGGCATGGCCGATTATATGGATGCGCTGGCCGATCATCACGGTCTGCAGGGCATGCCGAACCAGCGGGCAAGTGCGGTGCATGATCTGATGCGGGCGCATGAGGAACGGCTGTTGCAGCCTTTGCTGGATCAGCTTGGGGCCAAAAACACGGTGCGGGTTCTGGGGCCACGCAAGGCAGGCCAGCGCGCCCCGACCGTGGCGATTGAAACGCAAAGCCATGCGGCGGATCTGGCGGCAAGTCTGGCCTCCAAGGGGATCATGGCGGGGGGCGGTGATTTTTATGCAGGGCGCGCTTTGCGCGGCATGGGGGTCGATCTGGGCAAGGGCGTTTTACGGCTGAGTTTTGTGCATTACACCGATCAGGCCGATATGGACCGGTTAATGACAGCACTGGACGAAATTCTTTAATCCAATCAGGTATCTGGCCCGTAGAGTTATCAACGAAACAACAAGGCGGCGGCCGTGTCTGACACCTCACCTGTGCTTTTGTGGATCAGGCGTGATCTGCGGCTGACAGACCATCCCGCTTTGGCGGCAGCGCTGGCGCGTGGCGGGCCGGTTTTGCCTGTGTTCATCCATGATGACAGCGTGGCCCGCCTTGGCGCGGCGCCGAAATGGCGCCTTGGGCTGGGGTTGGAGGCCTTTGATACTGCCTTGCGCGCCAAGGGCAGCCGCCTGACCCTGCGCAAGGGGGATGCCTTGCCCTGCCTTCAGGCACTGATCCGCGAAACCGGGGCGAAGGCGGTCTACTGGTCGCGGCTTTATGATCCGCAATCCATGGAACGTGACACTGCGGTCAAGGACAGTTTGCGCGCCGATGGTGTGGAGGCCCGCAGTTTTGGCGGCCATCTGATGTTCGAGCCCTGGACGGTCGAGACAAAGACCGGCGGCTATTACCGTGTCTATACGCCGATGTGGAAAGCGGTGCGTGACCGGGCCGTGGATCTGCCTTTGCCCGCACCAAAACAGATTGCGCCGCCTGCACAATGGCCCGCGTCAGACAGCCTGCATGATTGGCATATGGACGCCGCGATGCAGCGCGGCGCAGCCATCGTGCGGCCCCATGTCCAACTGGGTGAAGCCGCAGCGCAGGACCGCTTGCAGATCTTCATCGCGCAATGGATCGCACGCTACGATACAACACGCGATCAGCCGCATGTGGCAGGCACATCGCTATTGTCCGAGAACCTTGCCTTGGGCGAGATCAGCCCGCATCAGTGCTGGCATGCCGGACAGCGCGCGATGCAAGAGGGCAAAGCAGGCGCGGAGACCTTCCTGAAGGAACTGGTCTGGCGCGAATTTGCCTATCATCTGATGTATCATACCCCCCATCTGCTGCACAGCAACTGGAAGCGCGATTGGGATGCGTTTCCATGGAATGAGGATGAAGATCACCCGCATGTTGTGGCGTGGAAACAAGGGCGGACAGGTATCCAATTTGTCGATGCGGCCATGCGCGAGATGTATGTGACAGGCCGGATGCATAACCGTGGCCGGATGATCGTGGCCTCTTATCTGACCAAACATTTGCTGACGCATTGGAAGATCGGCATGAGATGGTTTGAGGACTGTCTGATCGATTGGGATCCGGCCTCAAATGCCATGGGCTGGCAATGGGCGGCGGGCTCTGGTCCGGATGCAGCGCCTTATTTCCGGGTGTTCAACCCTGTGACCCAGCTTGATAAATTTGATCCCAAGCGCAGTTATGTGGCACAATGGATCGCCGAGGGGCGAAAATCACCCTCCAGCACCGCCTTGTCCTATTTCGATGCGGTGCCGTATGCTTGGGGTCTTGACCCGCAAGACGGCTATCCAGATCCGGTCGTCGCGGCCGATGTGGGGCGCAAGGTTGCGCTCAGTGCCTATGAAAACCGTAAGTTTTAAATAAAATTGGGAATGTCAGCCTGAAACTTGACCAGACCCAAGCGCGTGTATACGACTACGAGCCGCCCAATGGAGACACGGATGATCCTGACCAGCACTGACAATCAGACCAATCTACCGCGCTATTTCGCGCGCGGCTTTGCGGTTGCCCAGCGTCTTAACAAGGGGCGGCTGGATATCGTTCTGCCCGATGGTCGCATCTTTCGCGCCGAGGGCAAGAACCCCGGACCGGTGGGCGAATTGCACATTCACAACCCCGATTGCTTTGCGCGCCTGATCCGCGAGGGCGATCTTGGCTTTACCGATGCCTATCTTGACGGGTGGTGGAGCACGCCGGACCTGATGGCCTTTATGGATGTGATGCATGCCGAGAACGAGGAGCTGTTTGACGGCTATCCCGGCATGGTTTTCGTGCGCGCTTTTGAAAAGCTGCGCCATTTCCTGCGGTCCAACACGAAAAAGCAGGCGCGCAAGAACATCAGCCATCACTACGATTTGGGCAATGATTTCTACAGCCTGTGGCTGGATGACACGATGACCTATTCCAGCGCCAAGTTCGACACCGGACAGGAAAGTCTGGAAAAGGCGCAGATCGTCAAATATGCGTCAATGGTCGATCAGATGGGCGCACAGCCCGGCGATCATATCCTGGAGATCGGCTGCGGTTGGGGTGGTTTTGCCGAATATGCGGCAAAAGAGCGTGGCTTGAAGGTAACTTGCCTGACGATCTCAAAGGAACAGTTCAAATACGCAGTGGATCGTATTGAAAAGGCAGGACTTTCTGATTTGGTGGAGTTCAAGCTGCAAGATTACCGCGATGAAAAAGGCATCTATGACGGGATCGCCAGTATCGAGATGTTCGAAGCTGTCGGCGAAAAATACTGGCCGGTCTATTTCGATACCGTCCGTGAGCGGCTGCGCCCCGGCAAAACGGCTACCCTGCAGATCATCACCATCGACGAAAAGCGTTTTGAAATATATCGTAACGGGGTGGACTTCATCCAGAAATATATCTTCCCCGGCGGGATGCTGCCATCCCGATCTGCCCTGATGAACGAGATTGACCGCGCCGGGCTGACCTATTCCCGCTCGGTGGAATTTGGCGAAAGCTACAGCCAGACCCTGCGCCGCTGGTATGAGACATTCAACGAAAAATGGGACCAGGTGGCCGAGCTGGGCTTTGACGAGCGTTTCCGCCGGATGTGGAATTTCTATCTTACCTCTTGCGCGGCCACGTTTCATTGCGGAAATTGCGATGTGACCCAGATCACAGTCACAAGGCCCGGATAAATGTTCACAGCCCCCCGACTTGTCGCCGCCTTGTTATTGGCATCTGTCGGGTTTGTGACGTCTGAACTGATCAAGCCGCTGCTGGACGAGGGCACGCAATTTGGCTATTTCTCCTTTGTGAATGCCGCCCTTGGCTTTGTCGTCGGCTGGGTGGTGATTGGCCGCCGCATCGGGCGGGGGATTTCGGCGGCGATCAGCTATGGCATCACGGGGGCCGCGGCGCTGATCTTCTGGGGGCTGTTTTCGCAATCGGTCAATGAAATGCTGCGGCTGTCGTTGCGCCGCCGCTACAAAGGCCCGTTCGAGGCGCTGACCGATATGGTGCGGATTTTCGTTGAATTCGGGGCCACGATCGCCACCCCTCAGGTCTTGGGCACCTTGTTCATCGGCGGCATTCTGGCGGCGCTGCTGGCTGAAATCTCGGCAAGGCATTGGCGGTAACATCTATGGCCCCGCTGTTTGTTTATGGCACGTTACGGCATTTGCCGCTGTTGGAACTGGTGCTGGGCCGCGCCTTGCCGCCGGATCAATGCCAGCCTGCAACCGTGCCGGACCATCTGGCCTATTGGGTGGCGGGGCAGGCCTTTCCTGTGTTGGTGCAGCAGAACGGTGCACAGGCCGAGGGTCTGTTGCTGACCGGGCTGACCCCGCAAGACATGGCGCGGATCGGGTATTACGAGGGCGGTTTCGGCTATCATCTGGCCCCGATTGCGGTGCACTTGCCGGATGAACCGGATGGACAGATGGCGCAGGTGTGGTTTCCCGATGATGCGCTGTGGCAGATCGGCGCGGTCTGGGATCTGCGCGACTGGGAGGTAAAGTGGAGCGCGATCGTGACAGAGGCCGCAGCCGAGATGATGGGCTATATCGGTCGCTTCAGCCCCAAACAGGTTGCGCCGCTCTATCCGATGATCATGGCGCGTGCGGCCTCACGCGTGGCAGCGCGGCGGGAAGGTGGGGCGGTGGATGCGGCCTTGCCCGGCAGCGGGATGCGCCGCGACGATACGCAAGCGCATGGGCTGGCGCGGCCCTATGTGGCGTTCTTTGCGGTAGAGGAACATCTGCTATCCTTCCGGCGCTTTGACGGCACACAAAGCCCCATTGTCAAGCGGGCGGTCTTTACCGCATCCGATGCGGCCATTCTGCTGCCCTATGACCCTGTCCGCGACCGGGTTCTGGTGATCGAGCAGTTCCGCGCCGGCCCCTTTGCGCGCGGTGATATGGCCCCTTGGCCGCTGGAGCCGGTGGCAGGGCGCATCGATCCCGGCGAAACCCCGCAACAGGCCGCCCGCCGCGAGGCCGCAGAAGAGGCGGGGCTGGCGCTGCATGATCTGGAAACGGTCAGCCGCCATTACCCGTCGCCGGGGTCCACATCCGAGTTTTTTCACGTTTTTGTCGGGATTTGTGATCTGCCGGATCGCGCCGAAGATCTGGGCGGGGTGGCATCCGAGGATGAGGATATCCGCAGCCATATCCTGCCCTATGCGCAGTTTCAGGATCTGTTGGACCGCGATTTGCTGACAGTGGGGCCGCTTGTTCTGGCGGGCCACTGGTTGGCACGCCACAGGGACCGGCTGCGCGCCGCATCTTGAGTTTCCGCAACCGGACGCCTACTAGATGACAGATCGGGTGACGCGCCCAAATGATGTGACAAGCGGGGAGACAGGCGATGCGGATAGCTCAGGATCTGGCCGATGCGGTGGGCAAAACGCCCCTGATCCGCCTCAAGGCCGCAAGCGAGGCCACGGGATGCGAGATATTGGGCAAGGCCGAGTTCATGAATCCCGGCCAGTCGGTCAAGGATCGCGCGGCGCTCTACATCATCAAGGATGCCGTGGCGCGCGGCCTGCTGAAACCCGGCGGCACCATTGTGGAGGGGACGGCGGGCAATACAGGCATCGGGCTGGCGCTGGTGGGGGCCTCGATGGGGTTCAAGACCGTGATCGTGATCCCGGAAACCCAAAGTCAGGAAAAGAAGGACATGATCCGTCTTGCCGGCGCGCAACTGATCGAGGTGCCGGCAGCCCCTTACAAGAATATGAACAATTATATCCGCTATTCAGGACGTCTGGCCGAGGCTTTGGCCAAGACTGACCCCAATGGCGTGATCTGGGCCAACCAGTTTGACAATATCGCCAATCGTCAGGCCCATATCGAAATGACCGGCCCCGAGATCTGGGACCAGACCGGCGGCAAGGTGGATGGCTTTATCTGCGCGGTCGGATCGGGCGGCACCTTGGCGGGTGTGGGCATGGCCCTGCAGCCCAAGGGCGTCAAGATCGGGCTGGCTGATCCGGATGGCGCAGCGCTGCATTCCTTCTACACCACGGGCGAGTTGAAATCCTCCGGCGATTCCATCACCGAAGGCATCGGGCAGGGGCGCATTACCGCCAATCTGGAAGGGTTCACCCCCGATTTCAGCTATAACATCCCCGATGCCGAGGCACTGCCGGTGGTGTTTGATCTGCTGGCGCATGAGGGGCTATGCCTTGGCGGCTCATCCGGTATCAATGTCGCGGGGGCCATGCGGATGGCGCGCGAGATGGGCCCCGGTCATACAATAGTAACGATCCTGTGCGATTATGGCACACGCTATCAGTCAAAACTGTTCAATCCGGGCTTTCTGCGCGAAAAAGGATTACCGCTGCCCGATTGGCTGGCAGGGGACGGGGCGCCTGTGCCGTCCGTTTTTGCACAGGCATGAGCGTCTTGCGCAAAGCTCTGTTTGGCACGGCGGGACAACGTCTGCTGTCTATGCTGCTATTGGTGCTTTTGCTGGCGATGGGCGGGCTTTTGGCCTCGCAACCCGCGATGGCACAGGCAACATCCGCGGCCTCAACCGCACAAGACGGCGTGGTTGGCCCGGATTTTGCCAGATGGCAGATCTTAGCCGCGCGCGCCGAAGAGGCGATTGAATCCGGGGCGGTGTCAAGTTTTGTGCTTGAAGACCTGCGATCCGAGATTGTGGGCTGGCGTGATGCGATGCTGGCGGCGCAATCGATCAACAGCTCACGCATCGCCACGATCCGCAGCCAGATCGACGCGCTGGGGCCTGTCCCTGAAGAGGCCAGCGAACCTGAAGAGATTGCATCGCGCCGCGCCGAATTGTCCGAGCAACTGGTCCGGCTGCAAGCCCCTGTGCGCGCCGCCGAAGAGGCGTTCAGCCGCGCCAATGGCATCATATCCGAGATTGACCGCATCATCCGCGACCGCCAGACCGATGAATTGCTGCGTCTGGGGCCAACCC
The DNA here is from genome assembly GCA_047921315.1 of Rhodobacterales bacterium. Lineage (GTDB taxonomy): Bacteria > Pseudomonadota > Alphaproteobacteria > Rhodobacterales > Rhodobacteraceae > Seohaeicola. The sequence continues at coordinate 15,673 of JBLRWJ010000036.1, forward strand.
CGCTGAACCCCATCCTCTGGGGGCGCGGTCTGGGCGAACTGGTCGCGACATTTACGGACATCACTGCCGAGATCAACACCGCGTGGAACAACCCGTTGCAACGCGAGGCGACGCTGCAAGGTGTGCCGATCACGCTGTTGCTGACGGTGCTGGGCCTTGTGCTGATTGTGCGGGGGCGCCGATGGGCCAATCGTCTTGGCGCAAGACTCTATGACAGATGGAGCAGCGGCAAGGATGTCTGGGGGTTCCTGATCTCGTTGACGCAGGTGGCGCTGCCGCTGGCCGGGTTGTTTGTGCTGACGGCGGCATTGCTGGAAACGGGTCTGTTCGGCACCAAAGGCGTGCAGATCGTTGAGGCGCTGCCGATCTGGGGGGCGATCATTCTGGGCGCACGCTGGCTGGCGGGGCGGTTGTTTCCCGCGCGCATGTCCGCGCCCCCCTTGGCTGTGCAAATGGAGCGCCGCGCCGAGGCGCGGTATTACACAACCGCGCTGGCGCTTTTGCTGGTGTTGCGGGGCGCTGTCGGCCTGATCAGCGATGTCGGGACCCTGAGCGAGCAAAGCGTTGTCATCCTCAATTTTCCGCTGATCGTTCTCAGTGCGCTGGTCCTGTTCCGGCTGGGGCAATTCCTGACCAGCCAGATGGCCGAACATGCCGATGACGATGGCAGCGGCGGTTACCGTGACCGCGTTGTGCTGCTGCTGGCGCGGGGCTGCAAGCTGGTGGCGGTTCTGGCCCCGACAGCGGCCGCCATCGGCTATACCGCTGCGGCCAATGCGCTGATCTATCCCTATATCCTGACCCTTGCGCTGATGGCGGCGGTTTTGCTGCTGCAAAAGCTGGTCAGCGACACCTATGGCCTGATCACCCATGCCCCGGAAGATCAGAATGACGCGCTGATTCCGGTCTTGATGGGCTTTATGCTCACGGTGCTGGCGCTGCCGGCTCTGGCGCTGATCTGGGGGGCGCGGCTGGCCGATCTGACCGAGATCTGGGCGCGGTTCCGCGAGGGGTTCGCGGTGGGGGGCACCCGCATTTCGCCAACGGATTTCCTTGCCTTTGTGCTGGTCTTTGCCGCCGGTTACGCGGTGACGCGCCTTGTCCAAGGGGCCTTGCGCACATCTGTTCTGCCCAAGACCAAGATTGATCCGGGCGGGCAGAACGCCATTGTCGTGGGCTTGGGTTATCTTGGTATCTTCATTGCCGCCCTTGTCGCAATCACCAGCGCAGGCATTGACCTGTCTGCCTTTGCCATCGTTGCAGGTGCCTTGTCGGTGGGTATCGGCTTTGGCTTGCAGAACATCGTGTCGAATTTCGTGTCCGGGATCATCCTGTTGATCGAGCGGCCCATATCCGAGGGCGACTGGATCGAGGTGGGTGGCCAGCAAGGCTATGTGCGTAACATTTCCGTCCGCTCCACCCGGATCGAGACATTTGACCGCACCGATGTGATTGTCCCCAACGCCGATCTGATCAGCGGCACCGTCACCAACTTTACCCGTGGCAACACCATTGGCCGCGTTATCGTGAAGGTTGGCGTGGCCTATGGCACCGATACAAGGCGGGTCGAGGAGATCCTGCGCGAGATCGCCGAGGCGCATCCCATGGTGCTGGCACAGCCTGCGCCGGGTATTGTTTTTCAGGGCTTCGGGGCAGATTCGCTGGATTTTGAAATCCGCGCGATCTTGCGCGACGTCAATTGGATGATGGCGGTCAAGTCAGAGCTTAACCATCAGATCGCCGCCCGCTTTGCCGAAGAGGGAATCGAGATACCCTTTGCCCAGCGCGATATCTGGATCCGCAATCCCGAAGCCCTGCGCAGCGAGACGCCAGCACCGGTGGCGTCCGGTGGCACAGAGCAACCGCCGCCCGCGCCACAGCAGACAGACGCAGCGCCGCAAATACAAACACAAACGCCGCCATCTTCCGCGATACGCGATGTGGAACTGGACGATCCCGGAGACACCTCCGGCGGCGAAGGAGAACGATAATATGACAGACCCCTTGTTCAGAACCGATGCCTATCTCAAAGAGGCCGAAGGCCGCGTTCTGGCCCACTCCCCCGATGGCGCGCTGATGCTGGATCAATGCCTGTTCTATCCCCATGGCGGTGGCCAGCCGGGTGATAGCGGGCGGCTGATCTGGGAGGGGGGAGAGATCACGCTGGCCGATACCCGCAAGGGCGAGGCGGGCGCGATCATGCTGATTCCCGCCGCATCGGACGGGCCGCTGATCTTGCCGCCCGCCGGGGCCAAGGTGATGCAGCTGCTGGACTGGGACAGGCGCCACCGCCACATGCGCGTGCATACCGCGCTGCATCTGCTGTCTGTTGTGATCCCGTTGCCGGTGACGGGGGGATCTGTCAGTGCCGATAAGGGGCGGCTGGATTTCGATATGCCCGATGCCCCGGATGACCGCGATGATCTTGAGGCAGAGCTGAACGAGCTGATCGCCCGCGATCTGCCAGTAACCGAGGACTGGATCACCGATCAGGAGCTTGAGGCGAATCCCGGTCTGGTCAAGACCATGTCGGTGATGCCGCCAGTCGGCTCTGGCCGGGTGCGTCTGATCCGGATCGGACAGGGCGATGAGCAGATTGATCTGCAGCCTTGCGGCGGCACGCATGTGGCCCGCACCGGAGAGATTGGCCGCGTCAGCCTTGGCAAATTCGAGAAGAAAGGCCGCCAGAACCGCCGCGTCACATTGTTGCTGGATGCGTAGGTCATCGGCCAGTCAAAGCGTTTATGCCACGCAGCGCGTTTATGCCACGCAGCGCGTTTATGCCAGGCAGCGCAAAACACGGCCATCGCGGGTCACTCACCCGCGGTGGCCGAGCGTTCATTGGGGGAATGGTCCGGTGCTATGGCGCTTGTTGTGTCGCTGGTCTTGTCCCGCTGATTGAGCAGATCATGCTCTGTATCCGGCAGGCCTTCGCGTGACAGCAGCACCGCGAGCCCGCGCAGTTCCGGGATATGGCTGCAGATAATCATCAGCGCCACCATGATGGGCACAGACAGGAACATGCCCGGTATCCCCCAGACCGCCGCCCAGAATGCCAGATTGATGATGATCCCGAACGAGGACAGGCGCAGCGCATGCCCCATCAGCATCGGATCAATGACATTGCCGTTCAGAAACTGGATCGCCGTCACGATGATAAAGATGGCCAGCGCGGTTGAGGGGTCTTCAAGCTGCACAAAGGCAATCAGCACCACAACGATCGTGGCCAGGATCGAGCCGATATTGGGGATGTAATTCAGCACGAAGGTCAGAATGCCCATCGCCACAGCCAGTTCGAGCGAGAACAGCTTGCACACCCCGAACACCATCAGCCCGGTGACAACGCTGACAGCCGTTTTCACCAGCAGGTAATAGTTCACGCGGTGGATGATGGACCCGATGATCCGGCCCACCTGTTTGGCCTGTTGTTCATCGCGGAAGAAATTGGTCATCTTGGTGTCAAACCAGATCCGTTCGGCAAACAGGAATCCGACAAACAGGATCACCAGCACCGTGGCCTGCAACAGGTTGCCGGCTTGTCCCGCCAGTTGGCGCAGGTAACCCGAGATATCGGCGGTTCTGACGGTATTGAGAATCGACGCCTCGATATCCTCACCCAGCCATGAAAACAGCGCCGCAATGGCAAAAGGCGCGCGTTCCGTATAGGCCAGCGCGGTTGACAGCACAGTGTTGACCTGACTGAGGATGATCGAGGTCAGCGTCAGCAGCGCCGCCGAGATCAGCAGCAAGGCGGCGATACTGGCCAGCCAGTTGGGAATGCGAAACGGCCCCAGACGGATGCGCGCGATGGAATTGATCGCATCCGAGGTCAGGCTGAACAGCACAATCGCCGTGGCCAGCGACACCAGCAGGAATTGCGCCTGCACCAGCAGGAACAGCACCACCGCAAAGGCGATGATAATCAACGCCGTGGTCTGGATGCGCGAATATTGCATCGTCTCGGCACGGGTGGGGTAGGCATCCGGCGATGGGGGGGATGCAACTCCACGGTCCTGAGACAGGGAAGGGGGCGGGGGCGGCGAACTGTTCATGCGCGGCAATAGCCTCGTGATATGCGATAGATAACGACCGATGATTGCGCCCGAAAGGCCGATGCAAGGGTCAGGTGGTGTAACTATGTGGCATCACGGCACAAGACTCAACGCCTCTGGGCGGATTGCTGCATGATACCGCACATGATGCGATGAAATCTGATGGCAAAGAGGGCATTCGGGGTCTTGCAATCGGGCTAAAGGAAGGGATAGAAGCCATCCAACGGAGAGGTGGCCGAGTGGTCGAAGGCGCACGCCTGGAAAGTGTGTAGGCGGGAGACCGTCTCCAGGGTTCGAATCCCTGTCTCTCCGCCATTACCCCTATTTTTATTCGTCAAGGAAGCGAAAAACCCCTGAAAAAGCGGGTTTTTTGCAACATCTTGTGGTGCCCATTCCCACTTCCCACAAAAAAGATTGTGGTATAGAATGTGGGCCGGACTTCAAGAGGGACATCCGGCCAATGGGCAAGGGTAAAGGGCCACACGTCGAGAAGCGACTCACGCCTGCGATGGTAAAGAAAGCCGCGCCTGGTCGGCACACGGACGGCGGTGGGCTTTACCTGGTGGTGGATGACAGTGGCGCGCGGCGCTGGGTGGCGCGGTTGACGCTGAACGGCCAGCGGCGTGACTTTGGGATTGGTCCTGTCCAGACCATTGGCCTCGCGGAAGCGCGGGAACGCGTGGCGGAGTATCGGCGGGCGGCATACTTAGGGATGGACCCGCGCCTGGAACGGGCCAAGGCCGCTGGCTCGATATCCTTCAAGGAAGCGGCCACGCGAACGCACCAAGAGTTGGTGTTGAGCCACGGGCGCAACGGCAAGCACAAGAAGCAGTGGTTGAGCAGTTTGGAAACTTATGCGTTTCCGAAACTCGGCAACATGGACGTGGCGACCATCAAATCCTCGGATGTGGTCGAGGTGCTGCAACCGATTTGGGGCAAGAAACAAGAGACCGCCCGACGGGTCAAGCAGCGCGTTGGGGTGGTGATGGATTGGTGCATTGCCAAGAACTACCGCGCCGACGACAACGCTGTGTCTTCGGTCCTGCGTGGCTTGAAGCGGGTCAAAAAGGTTGAGAACCATTTTGCGGCGGTGAAGTGGCGGGACGCCCCCGACCTGTGGGCGCAGATGCAGAAAAAGGCGGACTCGCTGCGGCGGGACGAGGTGGTGGGGCTGATGGCGTTGCAGTTCGCCATTCTCACGGTGTCACGCTCTGGGCCGGTGCGCTTGGCGACTTGGGACCAGTTGAACGCCAGCACAGAGGCTTGGGCCACCCATCCCCATTGGCACATCCCTGCGGCGCATATGAAGGCAGACAAGGCTTTTGATGTTCCCTTGTCCCAGGCTGCGCAAACGCATTTGGCAACCTGGCGCACAATGGCCCCGAAGTCGTCGCTGATTTTCTCGTCGCCCTACAATCCCAACAAGCCCATATCGGATGCGACAATGCGCAAGGCGCTCCAAGCCCTGGCCCCTGGAATGACGGTGCACGGTTGGCGGTCCACCTTCACGGACTGGTTGGCGGATGAGACCGATATGACGCCGGAAATGGGCTTCGTCGTACTCGCGCACGGTCGGGCCAAGACCGATGCCGCGTATCGGCGCACGCAGTATTTTGAAAAGCGCGTAGACATGATGGAGGCGTGGAGCCGCTTCTTGCTCACCGGCGATGACTATTGGAGCATCTTGACGGATATGCAGCAGGAAGAGAAATCCGCCGAGGATGCTTGGGTTCAAGAATTGGCGGCCGTCACGACCGGGGCGAGTTGGATTGATAGAAGCGGTCGTTGCCACGAAGGCTGTTTCAGAGAGTCTTGGATAAGGGTGCGAATGCCGGGAATATCCGAGAGCCAATAAGGTGAACGCCCAATAGCAAAGGACAAACGGACGGACGGACGCTCCCCATAGGGGGCGTCCGTCCGTCCGTTTGTCCGCCATTTTTTTTCTTTGGGGATTCAGAAAAGAAAACATATCGCCTTCGCGCCGGAAAGTGCGCAGCAACAACCAATGGAGTTCGATATGACCAACCTTTCCGTTTCTACTGCCGATGACCTGTCTTTTTTGGGCGCAGGCCTTGTACGCCCAGAGCAGCACAAAATCCTTTCGGGTCGCCCGTATAGGTCGTGTCGCGAAGTTGGTAGAAATTTGAAAGTGACGTAATCTCCGGGGGAAA
>JBLRWJ010000037.1:0-17625 GCA_047921315.1 Rhodobacterales bacterium
CTGCAGTTGTACGATATGTTGCCTGATCAAAAGTGCTGTCATCGGCATCCGTGCCGAAGACTGTCAATCCGTATGCCTGCCCCGCTTCTGAGGGTGCTGCGAGGGTGACCGTAGCGGATTGGGTTGCGTTCAGTGTTCCGGTAGCGACGGCTGCACCAACGGTCCACGTGGTCCCGTTGATCGAGCTGGCAGCGGTGCCAAGGTCTTGCTTTCGAACAGCAATCTCGCTGGCCGAAACGCCGCTGGATGACCGGTCAAGCGATGCCAGAATGTTCACATTGCCAGAGCCGGCTGTAGTGCTGCGGTTTGACAGAAGGTTCAGCCCGTTGAACTGCGAGGCTGTTGTGATACCGCTGATCTGTTCGCGCAACGCATCAATATCCGACTGGATTTTGACACGGTCCACGTTCTCTTCCTGAGACGCAACAATCTTTTCCTTCATCTGTATCAGCAGGTCGGTAACCCTCTCGGATGCCTGACGCGCGACCGATACAGTGGATTGGCCCAGCGCAAGGCTGGAGCTGATTGCTTTGAACCCGTTCAGGTCGGACTCCATGACCTTGGAAATAGCCCAAAGAGCGGCATTGTCCTTGGCTGTTCCAACCGATTTGCCGGTTGAGATCATGTCTTGAGTTTTGCCAAGGTTGTTATTGATAGATTTCAGTGTCTGCAGCGCCACCATGGCGCCGTTGTTGGTCAGAATGCTAGACATAGCATGTTCCTTAAAGCTGTAAGGGCGCTTTTTGCGCCGGTTTGATGATGCCGCCCCCAAAAGGGTGCTGCGTGTCTTCTGACATCTACAAACATCGGTCTGACCGGTGTTAGTGCCACCCATCCGGATGCCCTGTCACCTTGTCACTTCAAATCCTAAGGCCGTCCTAACCGACACGGCCAATATGTCTTGGATTTAAGTCAATTCCGCATCAGGCCCGTTTTTCAACCTGGCTTCCGCTGATTCCTGCAAATGTGGTCTTCCGGCCACTTTGATCATAGGTTTCCAGCGTGTCCCTGATCCGGCGCAGCGTTGAAATTCGGTTCGCGACGCTGCGTATCCCCTCCAAGGCGCCATCCAGAAGCTTTTGATTCCGATGGACTTTGACCTGTAGCGCGGCAAGATCAATATCGCGCGTCAGTTCAATATCAGAAAGCGCATCAAGCAGGCGCTCTTTCTGCTGTAAACTGCGTGCAATGCCATCAATATCGCCCTCCAGAAGGGCCCTACGCTCCTGTTCCAGAAGATCATCCAAGTCGGACAGCAAGATCAAAATTTCGTCCCGGTTGTGTCGGGAGGTGACGTCATCCATCATTCTGGCGCTCCTTGAGCGAGTGATAAATGGCCTCGGCCAATCCGATCCCTCCGGATTTTACCATGCTGTCAGCCTGTGCCTGAAGCAGGAACGATGCGAACTGATCCTCGCCTATGCCGCCGCCAAACGATTCGCTGGTTTTACCGAAACCGGTGGATTTTAAGAACTCGGCAAGAAACCCTGCTTCAAGCTGCTGCGCGGCGCGGAGCAACGGATCGCTCTCGGGGCGCGGAGGGGGAATTGCGACGGATGATAATGGTAACACAGACAAAGTGGGCAGCATGATGCATCTCCGATTGGGATAATTTTTTGATTATGCACCCACAGCGGTAAAGAACTGGTAACCAGAAGCATGCATGATGATGGCGAAACATACGCGTTTGCGGAGTGACCGATGCATCATCCCAGTCTGCCTTTGACACATTTTCTAAAGCCTGGTGTGATGACACCGGGCCTTTCCGGTTCTGATGCGGGAAAGGTGGCATCGTTATCCAGCGAAGAGGCTGATTGCCGCCATAAAGAAAACTTTCAGAGCTTTTTTGACAATGAACAGGGTGCGGAGAATCAGCAGACTGACGTTGCGACACCTCAGCCAAGAATCATGCCTGAAGCAGCAGCCTTTCGCACATCCAATCCGCCTGATGCGATATCAAAGGCAAAGCCAGAACAGCCCGGGCGTGACATGGAAGGGGCCCCGACCCAGCATGATCGCTCTTCGGATGAACCGTTGCAAAACATAAAAAAGGAGGCGCGATTTGCATCGCTGGATGGGCAGGAAACGTCCTTGATTTCTATTCGTCCCGATAATTTGCACAGCCAGCCAACCCCAGAGATCGACATGGTGGAGGTTCCGTTGCAAACCAATACCATGCGGCAAACTGAAGACGATAAAGATGCGCGTTTGCGCCCGCATAATCTGGAAACCATGCGGTATCATGATGGTGATGAGGCGCAAAATACAGTGCTGCAAGGTCCAGTCGTGTTGCCGCAAATGATGCAGGACTATCAGCCCCAAAAGCAGGAATTTGCGGGTTCGAGGTCGAAGAATACAAGGCTGCAGATTGAAGCTATGACGCAAGAATCTGGGCGACAAGGCAGTAACATGCCAGCACAGCAAGAGGTCACGCATGGCAGCCGATTAAGCCTGCCAGCACAGGGACTGACACCAAACTCACCCCCTCCAGCGGGTTTGACCACGCCCTTGCAAGACGCGCATGAGAAAATTTCTGTTGTGACAGCGTTGGACAAAACAGTACCGGATCAAACAGCCACATCCGGCGCTTCCCCAAAAGGTCCGCCAGATGAACGGGTTGTGGGCAATTTCGTGCCACCTCGGGCAACATCGACGCCTTTGTCAATGCCTCAACCGGTGATGAAACTATCGGAACCGGTCAGGATTGTTTCAGAAGCAGGAGATAATCTGCCACCGTCCATCCCGGAGATATCCAGACCTGTTCAAGCGCCAATGCAGGGTGCGGATAAGGTGGTTTTGCCACAAATGGTCCTGCCCCCTGCCCCCGTTACCCCGGTCAGCGGGCTTGCCGAGGTGGCGAGCCTTCAGGGGCAGACCAAGGCCCCCCTGATGCGCGATCTTTCTGAAGGGGTAGAATGGCCCTTAGGGGTGACACAGGTTCAATCCAGTATGAGTGCGAACGGAGCAGTCGGCATGCCAACCATCAATGTGGCGCGGCAGGTTGCGCATCAGTTCCTGACCGCCGCTTCTGCTAATGCTCAAGGAACAGTTGATATTCAATTGAACCCCGAGTCACTTGGGCGGGTTCGGATCAATATGACCATGGCTGACGGGGCGATGATTATGAATATTCAAGCAGACCGGATGGAGACGTTGGATCTGATGCGGCGCAATATCGATCAACTGGCGCAGGAGTTTCGGATGATTGGTTATGACAACATCAGTTTTTCATTCGGTCAGAATGCCAAGCAAGGTCAACATCCAGAGCCTGTCAGTCTGAACGAAAAAAGTGAACCCATTGATACCAAAATATTTCAGCCAAGTTTGCCCGTTATTGGCCAAAGCCTGTCCGGGCTTGATATACGGGTCTAGGAGATAAATATGGACGCAATTGATGCTGTTACTGCATCCAGCCAACCCGCGCAGGCAAAGGCAGCCGCGCGATCTGTGATTGGATCGGATTTTGAAACATTCCTGAAAATGCTGACTACGCAGTTGAAGAACCAAGACCCTCTTAACCCGATGGATTCTTCGGATTTTGCGGTGCAGCTGGCAACCTTTTCGTCCGTTGAACAGCAGGTTCTGACCAATGAACTGTTAACGGGGCTTTCGGGTCAGATGGGCCAAGTGGGGCTGGCGCAACTGGCTACATGGGTCGGAATGGAGGCTCGCGCGGCTACACCCGTTCAATTTGGCGGGTTTCCTGTCACGGTTCATCCTGCACCATTGGCGACGGCTGATGCAGCAAGGTTGAGCGTGCATAATGAAGACGGGATTCTTGTCCAAAGCATGCCGATCCCAGTGTCATCAGAACCTTATGTCTGGACAGGTCGAGATGCCACAGGTCAGAGCCTTCCCAACGGGGTGTACCGGTTAACAGTGGAAAGCCTGTCTTTGGGGCAAGTTGTCGATAGCACCACACCAGAGACATACAGCCGCATTCAGGAGGCGCGGATCGACGCGGGCGCGACAATTCTGGTGATGGAAAATGGCGCGATGATTGATGCCGCCTTGATCACGGCGCTGCGGGAATAGCCGGATGTACAAGGCCGCTAGGATTTCCCCGAACAAAAGACTAGATCGGAGTAAAGAGTATGCGGCTGCCACAAGCCTCATCCTGAGGGAATCAATGCGACACCACTTTCGCCAAAGACAGCCTGCCACAGCGCCAGTTCTTCGGGGTGATCGGCGGCTTGCTGAAAAACCTCCGATGTCGCTGGTACAAGATCTTGTGGCGCGGGGAGTGGTTTCTGCGTCTGCACAATGGCAGCCCTTGCACGGTGGGCGCACCAATGCGCTTTGGGTTGTGCCGGATGAAAATTGCGCCCGTGTCGTCAAACGATATGCGCTTGATGCGGCAACCCCCCTTTTCCCCAATGAGCCAAGCGCCGAGGCGCAGGTTCTCAACGCGCTGTCAGCAAGCGGTTTGGTACCGCAGATCTTGTATCAGGGCATGTCACAGGCAGGGCCGATTCTTGTCTATTCCCATCAGGCAGGTGCGCCTTGGCGCGCTGATCCGGCTGAAGCGGCAAGACCTCTCAAGACGCTGCACAATCTGGCCGTTCCACATGAATTGCAGAGCTTACGCCGTGCGCCGGATGGAGCAAAAGCCCTAAAAGATCAAACGCTGGCTATGCTGGATCAGATTCCGGCACAGGCCGCAGCCATTTTGCGTGGGCTGGAGCCGGATTTGAACATTCCACCAAATGGCGAGAGCCGGCTTCTACATGGTGATCCTGTGCCGGATAATATTGTCTGCCCCGGTTGTGGCACGGGCGGCAATGCTGTTCTGATTGATTGGCAATGCCCGTCACTGGGTGATCCGGTGCTGGATCTTGCGCTTTTTCTGTCACCAGCCATGCAAATCATCACGCGTGGTGCGCCCCTTTCTGATCGGGAGCGGCAGCAGTTCTTCACCGCCTATGATGATAAAGCGGCCGTTGCGCGGTTGTTGGCGATCCAGCCTGTGTTTCATTGGCGGATGGCGGTCTATTGTTTGTGGAAGATGACACGCCTTTCGCCTGATCACAGTTACAAAGCCGGGTTAGAGGCGGAAATGAATGCCTTGCAGCAGCTTGCGGTCTAGGCTGTTACAGCACCAGCATCGCGCCGATTGCGCCGCCAGCGCCGACAAACCCGCCGACCGCCAGCCAGAGAACCGGCCACCAAGGGCTTTGTCGCGGCGGAGGGTCGCCTGCGCTTGCCTGACGGATCAAGGCAGCCTCGACAAGTCCGGGCAAGCGCGGCCCGAAGCGTGCAACGACCTGCGCCGTTTTCCCAAGATCGCGCAGAACCGCCCGTGGCCCTATGCTTTGCTTGATGTAATCCTCTACGATGGGCTTGGCGATTTCCCAGATATTGATCTGCGGATAAAGGCTGCGTGCGACACCCTCAACAACAACCATTGTGCGCTGCAGAAGGATCAGCTCGGTGCGCGTTTCCATGCCAAAACGCTCTGTCACATCAAAGAGATAGCTCAGCAGCCGTCCCATTGATATCTGTGTGGCGTCCATCCCGAAAATCGGCTCTCCCACGGCGCGAAGGGCGCGGGCAAACTCGTCCACATCACGATTGGCAGGCACATAGCCAGCTTCAAAATGCACCTCGGCAACGCGTTTGTAATCCTTGCGGATAAAGCCGAACAGGATCTCGGCATATACGCGGCGAGTATATTCATCAATATGGCCCATGATACCGAAATCAAAGGCAATTATATCGCCATTCGCGGCCACCTTCAGGTTGCCTTGATGCATATCAGCGTGAAAGAAACCATCGCGCAGGGCGTGGTTCAGGAACAGTTGCAGCACGCGTTCGCCCAGGATGCGGCGGTTATGGCCAGCCGCGTCAATGGCATCATTGTCCCCTAAGGGCTGGCCTTCGACCCAGCTCATGGTCATCACGCGCCTGCCAGAGAACATCCATTGGATTGTTGGAAGGCCAAACCCTTGATCTTGGGCGGTATTTGCTGAAAATTCCGAGGCGGAGGAGGATTCCAGCCGCAGGTCAAGCTCGCCCAGAACGACACCTTCAAAATGGGTGATCACATCCGTTGGCCGCAACCTGCGTGAGGCGGGCGACAGAAATTCGATCATGCCGGCGGCGAAATAGAACGCGTCAATGTCCTTGCGAAAGGCCCGCTCTATTCCCGGGCGCAACACTTTGACAGCCACATCTTCGCCAGTGTCACGCAGTCTGGCGCGGTGCACCTGTGCGATGGATGCAGCGGCCACGGGGGGGCCGAATTCAGAAAATACCTCGTCCACGCGCAGGCCCAGTTCTATCTCGATGCTGGCTTTGGCCTGTTCTATGGAAAATGGCGGCAATTTGTCCTGCAAGACCCGCAGCTGTACGGCAAGCTCATCACCCACCACATCAGGGCGGGTCGACAGTATCTGGCCGAATTTGATATAGGCCGGGCCAAGCGCCTGAAGCGCACGGGGGGCGGGCGGCATGGTGACATCGCCTTTGATGCCCAGCCACCGAAACGGCCAGACCAAACCGCGCAGCACGATCCGCAGCAGCCGCGGCGCCTGAAAAGCATCCAGCACAACCTGCATTGCGCCCGTCCGTTCGAACGTGGCGCCTGTGCGGATCAGCCGCCAGATATTATGCGGTCCGCGCATCTCAGATCTTCCAGCCGGAATGAAGTGCTGCGATACCCAAGCTCAGGTTGCGATACTTTGCCTGCGCGAAACCGGCATCGCGCACCATGCCCAGGAATGTCTCTTGATCCGGGAATTTCCTAATGGATTCAACAAGGTATTGATAGCTGTCACGATCATTGGCGATGATCTTTCCCATCGTCGGAATCACGTTGAAGGAATAGCGGTCATAGGCCCATTGCATCCCCGGATTGGGGATCTGGCTGAACTCCAGTACCATCAGCCGGCCGCCCGGTTTCAGCACACGGTATGCCTCGTTCAGCGCGTCTTGCGGGCGGGTGACGTTCCGGATGCCGAAAGAGATCGTGTAAACGTCAAATGTGTTATCCTCGAAAGGAAGCGCCATTGCGTCACCGACGATCCAATCAAGCATTCCGGCCATCTGCTCGGCTTCGGCGCGTTTGCGGCCCTCAATCAGCATCGGTTCGGTCAGATCAAGCACTGTGGCATGGGCATAGCCTGCCCGTTTGAGATACCGAAAACTGATATCGCCGGTGCCCCCGGCCACATCCAGCAGGCGCGTATTGGCGCGCGGGGCCAGCCAATCCATCATCGCATCTTTCCAGATGCGGTGAATGCCCATCGACATCACATCGTTCATCACATCGTATTTTGATGCGACAGAGCCGAAAACACCGCGCACGCGCCCGGCCTTTTCTGATTCTGGCACATCCTGAAACCCGAAATGTGTGGTTCTGTTGTCTTGCTCGTCCATCTGGCCTTGCCGATCCTTGTTCTCCTCCTTCTTATAGGGCGCGGGCAGGGGGCTGCAATGCGCCCCTTGTCGCTGTTCGTTCGTCACCTTTGTTTTAAACAGGTCTGCCCATGCCCGAATTGCCCGAGGTTGAAACCGTCCGCCGTGGTCTTGCCCCGGTGATGGAGGGGCAGGTGATCACGCGGGCCTTGGTCAACCGGCCTGATCTGCGCTGGCCGTTCCCGCCCGATATGGCCAATCGGTTGACCGGCCAGCGGGTGTTGGCGCTACGGCGGCGGTCAAAATACATTCTGGCCGATCTGGACGGTGGTGAAACCCTGCTGATTCACTTGGGCATGTCCGGGCGCATGCTGGTATCCGGTGATCCGTTAGGGCATTTTGTGCAGGATCATCCGGCGGCGGAAAAACATGACCATGTTGTGTTTGAAATGGCCAATGGCGCACGTGTCACATTCAATGATCCGCGCCGGTTTGGGGCGATGGACCTGATCGATACCGCCACGGCACAAGCGCATAAACTGCTGGCCGTGATCGGGCCGGAACCGCTGGGCAATGATTTCAACGAACCCTATCTGGTGGCGGCCCTGCACGGGCGCAACACACCTGTCAAATCCGCGTTGCTGGACCAAAGGATCGTGGCGGGGCTTGGCAATATCTATGTTTGCGAGGCGCTGTTCCGCGCCGGTATCTCGCCGCGGCGGCGTGCCGGGCAGATTGCAGCCTCACGCGTTGCGGCATTGGTGCCGGTGATCCGTCAGGTGTTGCACGACGCGATTGAGGCAGGTGGATCAAGCCTGCGGGATTTTCGACAGGCTGATGGGGAGCTGGGGTATTTCCAGCACAGTTTCGATGTCTATGGGCGCGAGGGTGAACCCTGCCGCGCAAAGGCATGCAACGGTGTGATCACCCGTATCGTGCAGGCAGGCCGGTCATCCTTCCACTGCCCTATATGTCAAAGATGACTTGATCCGCGCGGCCAAGCTGATACTCAATCAGGTTTGTTGATAACAAGCGAAAGCAGAATTCATGGCCTATGAGACGATCATCGTCGAAGTAGAAGACCACGTTGCCCTTATCACGCTGAACCGTCCGAAAGCCCTGAATGCGCTGAATGATCAGTTGTTGGGCGAATTGGCGGATGCGCTGACGGGGTGCCAGAACAACGAAAAGGTGCGCTGTATTGTCGTGACCGGGTCGGAAAAGGCATTTGCAGCCGGGGCAGACATCAAAATGATGGCCGAGAAATCCTTTGTGGATGTGTTTGCCGGCGATCTGTTTACGCCTGAATCCGAGCAGATCTTGCGGGTGCGCAAACCGATCATTGCGGCTGTGTCCGGCTATGCGCTGGGCGGTGGCTGCGAACTGGCGATGATGTGTGATTTCATCATTGCCTCTGATACCGCAAAATTTGGCCAGCCTGAAATCAACCTCGGGGTTGTTGCCGGCCTTGGGGGAACGCAGCGCCTGACCCGCGCCATCGGCAAGGCCAAAGCCATGGATATGAATCTGACGGGCCGCTTCATGGATGCCGAAGAGGCAGAGCGTTCCGGTCTGGTGTCACGCGTTGTGCCTGTCAAAAAACTGATGGAAGAGACGATGGCGGCAGCGCAAAAGATTGCCGAGAAAAGCATGATCACCGTCATGGTCGTGAAAGAGGCGGTGAACCGCTCTTTTGAAACGACATTGCGGGAGGGTCTGCTGTTTGAGCGGCGGGCCTTCCATTCGCTTTTTGCAAGCGAAGACCAGACCGAAGGCATGGCGGCCTTCATGGAAAAGCGCACGCCGCAGTTCCGCGATAGATAGGCACGCGTGGCTGGCAACTGGGAGAGGCGCGGTTTGTGTGCCTCTCTTATGATTTTTTCGGTTTCCAAGCCGGACAAAATCGCTTAAGCACCGCCCCACATGCGCGTGAGACCCGCTCTGGTCAGAATCAGCCGGTTGATAAACCCGGTCCGGGCTCGTTGCGCGATTGACATTCAACTGACCCGGAAAGTGGGAAAACAACCATGGCCAATTCGCCGCAGTCCAAGAAACGCGCCCGTCAGAACGAAGCCCGTTTCGCCGTAAACAAAGCGCGTCGTTCGCGTATCCGCACATTCGTCCGCAAAGTAGAAGAAGCGATTGCTGCTGGTGACAAAGCTGTCGCTGCCGCCGCGTTGCAGGCCGCACAGCCAGAATTGATGCGTGGCGTTACCAAAGGTGTGTTGCACAAAAACACCGTTGCGCGGAAGATCTCGCGCCTTGCTGCACGGGTAAATGCGCTGAGCTGATCCGCCTAAGCACTTGAAGCAAAGAGCGTCGCTTGCAGCGGCGCTTTTTTCGTTTCTGCGCAGCTTTCACATCCCTGAGAGATTCTTTTTCGGATTCCGTGAGTCAAGGTCATAGTTCGGTTGCTTAGGCTTCACCGCAATTGGTAATTTCACCTTGCGAGTCACTTCGCCTTGGGGGGACAGGGACGCTTCAAAGCCTTTGTAATATGGCTTAAAGCGACGAATGATGAATGATCTGGCGTGATTGGGCATGCCTTTTTGGTTGTTGTTCGGTCTCACTGCATAAGCGGTGGGCCATGTCCTAGAGACTGTGTTTGTATGTGTTAGCCGAACCTGTTGGGCCTTTGGGATGGGTCCGGATTAGTGCGGCCAATAGATATGCTGATCGGTCAAGAGATGGTTGGATGTCATGACATTGCCCCTTGGGCAGTGGCGGCATCTTTTTTGTCTCATCGCCCTTGGGGGAAGTTGCGTCGCAGGACTTGAACAGGCGGGACTTGGGGACGAATGACACAAGAACAATGGGGACAGCTGCAGCGCAATCTTCTGGGCACGGTGGGAAAGAACAACTACGCAAACTGGATCGAGCCACTTGAATTTTGCGACATCTCCGAAGGGGTGGCGACATTTCATGTGCCCACCAATTTTATGGGAAATTATGTCGCGCAGAATTTTGGCGATCTGATTCTGACCCAGCTTTCAAATTCGGGAAAATCCGTGCGCCGGGTGAATTTCCGTGTGC
The DNA here is from genome assembly GCA_047921315.1 of Rhodobacterales bacterium. GTDB lineage: Bacteria > Pseudomonadota > Alphaproteobacteria > Rhodobacterales > Rhodobacteraceae > Seohaeicola. The sequence goes on from JBLRWJ010000037.1 coordinate 10,390, forward strand.
CGGCGCAGCCGACACCAAGGCCGGCTGCTGTGACGCCAGCCGCCACCGAAGACACAGGGGCGGCCACTGCAACATCCGTTGACCAACTGCCCGGCGCGCCGCTGGACAAGCGGTTTACCTTTGACAGTTTCGTTGTCGGCAAGCCGAACGAGCTGGCCCATGCCGCCGCGCGCCGCGTGGCGGAGGGCGGGCCGGTCACCTTTAACCCGCTGTTCCTTTATGGCGGGGTCGGTCTGGGCAAGACGCATCTGATGCATGCCATCGCATGGGAGTTGCAGGCGAAACGCCCCGATCTGAACGTGGTCTATCTGTCTGCCGAACAGTTCATGTATCGTTTCGTGCAAGCGCTGCGTGATCGCAAGATGATGGATTTCAAACAGATTTTCCGCGCTGTCGATGTTCTGATGGTGGATGATGTGCAATTTATCGCAGGCAAGGACAGCACGCAGGAGGAGTTTTTCCACACCTTCAATGCGCTGGTTGATGGCCACAAACAGATCATCATTTCCGCCGATCGCGCCCCCGGCGAGATCAAGGATCTGGAAGACCGCATCAAATCCCGTCTGCAATGCGGCTTGGTGGTGGATCTTCATCCTACTGACTATGAATTACGGCTGGGCATTCTTCAGTCCAAGGTCGAAGTTTATCGCAGCCAATATCCGGGGCTTGAGATCTCGAATGCGGTGCTGGAGTTTCTGGCCCATCGCATCAGCACCAATGTACGGGTACTGGAAGGCGCGTTAACCCGGCTTTATGCCTTTGCCAGTCTTGTGGGCCGCGAAATCACGATGGAGCTGACGCAGGATTGTCTGGCCGATGTGCTGCGCGCCTCCGAGCGGAAAATCACAATCGAGGAAATCCAGCGCCGCGTCTCCGAGCATTACAACATCCGGCTGTCCGATATCATCGGCCCCAAGCGCGTGCGCAGCTATGCCCGCCCCCGTCAGGTGGCGATGTATCTGTGCAAGCAGTTAACAAGCCGCTCGCTGCCTGAAATCGGACGCCGCTTTGGCGGGCGCGATCATACCACTGTCATGCATGGCGTTCGCCGGATCGAAGAGTTGCGCGTGCAGGATGGGCAGATCGCGGAAGATATCGAAATGCTGCGCCGGACGCTCGAGGCGTAAGGCCGATACCTGAAAGGTCATGCCGTCCTTGTGCCTTTTATGACAAGGACGGCCTTGACGCGTGGACTATTCCAGCGGAAAAAACAAAAAAGCCTTGAGTGGGCAGGTATTTGGGATACCTTGCCCATCCCGGCCAGCGCCGGATGCATCCCGGATCCACGGGGCGCGCAGACCGGTAACGGATAGGAGCGACGAAATGAAACTCAGCATCGAACGCGGAACGCTTCTAAAAGCCGTGTCGCAGGCGCAGTCTGTTGTCGAGCGGCGCAACACTATTCCGATTCTGGCCAATGTGCTGATCGAGGCCGAGGGCAGTACCGTCTCATTCCGCGCCACCGACTTGGATATCGAGGTGCTGGACAAGGCCCCCGCGCAGGTTGAGAGGGCCGGTTCCACCACGGTTTCTGCGGTGATGCTGCACGAGATCGTCCGCAAACTGCCGGATGGATCCTTGGTAACCCTGTCGGATGACAGTGCCGCAGGCCGTTTGACGGTGCAGGCGGGCCGGTCGCATTTCAATCTGGCGACCCTGCCGAAAGAAGACTTTCCGGTGATGGCCTCCTCGGATTACGCAAGCAACTTCAGCGCGCCAGCAGGGGCATTGCGGCGGCTGTTCGATAAATCAAAATTCGCCATTTCCACAGAAGAAACCCGTTATTATCTGAACGGCGTTTATATGCATGTGTCTGATGGTGAAAACGGCAAGGTGCTGCGCTGCGTGGCAACTGATGGCCACCGTCTGGCCCGAATCGATGCCGAATTGCCGATGGGTGCGGAAGACATGCCCGGCGTGATTGTGCCGCGCAAGACGGTGGGAGAGTTGCGCAAGCTTCTGGATGATGACGACATGAAGATCGCCGTGTCCGTGTCAGAGACCAAAATCCGCTTTGCCACGCCTGATATTACGCTGACCTCCAAGGTGATTGATGGCACCTTTCCCGATTACACGCGTGTCATCCCGCAAGGCAATACCCGCCGGCTTGAGGTTGACGCCCGCGATTTTGCCGCCGCCGTGGACCGTGTGGCGACGGTGTCGTCGGAACGCTCGCGTGCGGTGAAACTGTCACTGGACGAGGATCGTCTGGTCCTGTCCGTGAATGCGCCTGATAGCGGTGCCGCCGAAGAAGAACTGGCCGTTGCCTATGGGGATGAACGGCTTGAGATCGGGTTTAACGCCAAATACCTTTTGGAAATCGCCAGCCAAGTGGACCGCGAGAATGCGGTGTTCATGTTCAATTCGTCCGGGGATCCGACCCTGATGCGCGAGGGCAATGACATGTCGGCCGTATATGTCGTGATGCCGATGCGGGTGTGACGGATTTTGGCCCAAGTGCCGCAGTGATGCCTGCGGCGCGAGTATTTGAAGAACAATGAAAGGCCAGGATATGTCCGGCCTTTTTCTGACCAATCTGTCGCTGTCACATTTCCGGTCTCATCATGCGGGCCAGTTTGTGCTGGATGGGCGGCCTGTTGCGCTTTTTGGGCCGAACGGGGCGGGCAAGACCAATATTCTTGAGGCGGTGTCCTTGTTCTCACCGGGGCGGGGTTTGCGCAGGTCCAGCGCGGCGGATATGGCGCGGCGCCCCGAAAGCCTTGGCTGGAAGGTGGGCGGGGTTTTGCGCAGCCTTTATCAGATGCACGAGGTTGATATCTGGTCAGAGGCGGGCGCCTCAAGGCAGGTGAGTATTGATGGCAAGGCTGCGACGCAGCTTGCCTTGGGCCGGATTGCACGTGTGTTATGGCTTATCCCAGCGATGGACCGGCTCTGGATTGAGGGGGCCGATGGGCGGCGGCGCTTTCTGGACCGCATGACGATGAGTTTTCTGCCCGAGCATGCCGATGTCAGTCTGACCTATGAAAAGGCCATGCGCGAACGCAACCGCCTGTTGAAAGATCAGGTGCGCGATACCCATTGGTATGCGGCAATCGAGGCACAGATGGCGCAGGCGGGTGCGGCCATTCATGCAAACCGCCGGTCCGCATTGGAGATGCTGCGCGCGGCGCAGAGCCGGGCGCAAACTGCCTTTCCTGCGGCAGAGCTGGATCTGCAACAGACCGAAGGGGCGATGCCGGAATCGGAGGCCGATTTGCTGGATGCGTTGCGCGAAAGCAGGTTCCGCGATCTGGCGGCGGGGCGCAGTCTGGTGGGGCCGCATCGGAGCGATCTTTATGCGGTCTATGCCGCCAAGGGCGTGCCTGCGTCTGACTGCTCGACCGGAGAGCAGAAGGCGCTGCTTGTCTCGTTGATCCTCGCCAATGCGCGCGCGCTTGCGCGGGATTTCGGTGCGCCGCCTTTGTTGCTGCTGGATGAGGTGGCCGCCCATCTGGATGCCACCCGGCGCGCGGCCCTTTATGACGAGATTTGCGCCTTGGGCGCGCAGGCGTGGATGACAGGCACAGAGCCCGAATTGTTTGACACGATAGCAGCGCGGGCGCAGATGTTTGAAGTCACAGAAGAGGCTGGAATATCGGCCGTTTCGGCGCGATAAGGCGCGATGCCCCCTCCGCGTGGGGCGTTTCTGAAAGCGCGCGATATGACTGCCTCTGTAACCGATCTGTTGCTCTATGCTGGTGCAATCCTGATCCTGTTTCTCACACCCGGTCCGGTCTGGGTGGCGCTGACGGCGCGGGCGCTGTCAGGTGGCTTTGCCTCTGCTTGGCCGCTGGCTGTTGGTGTGGTGCTGGGGGATATCCTGTGGCCGATGCTGGCAATTCTTGGGGTTGCTTGGATCGTGTCGGTGTTTGACGGGTTCATGACCGTGATGCGCTATGTGGCGGCGGGGATGTTTCTGATCATGGGTGTCATGCTGATCCGCCATGCCGGCACGCCTATCGGTTCTGACAGCCGTTTGACGCGGCCGGGGCGTTGGGCAGGGTTCATGGCCGGGGTTGCTGTGATTGTGGGCAATCCCAAGGCGGTTTTGTTCTATATGGGCGTGCTGCCGGGCTTTTTTGACCTGACCGGGATCACCGTTTTGGACATTGCGGCCATCATTGCGATTTCTTGCACCGTACCGCTGTTGGGCAACCTTGCCATGGCGCTGTCGGTTGATCGTGCAAGGCGGCTTCTGACCTCGCCGGCGGGGTTGCGGCGGGTCAATATCGTGGCTGGTGTGCTGCTATGTCTGGTGGGCGTTGTGATCCCGCTGATGTAGCGCAAAATATGGGGCAATGGCGTGACATTCCCCCCAAGGTTTCGTATAAAATCCCGGAATACAGAAGGATTTTCGGAATGTCCGACAGCGACAAGATCCCCGAGGAATACGGCGCGGATTCTATCAAGGTTCTCAAAGGGTTGGATGCCGTGCGCAAACGGCCCGGCATGTATATCGGTGATACTGACGATGGGTCAGGCCTGCATCATATGGTCTATGAGGTGGTGGATAACGGTATTGATGAGGCTTTGGCCGGTCATGCCGACCACGTTCACGTGATTATCCACCCCGACAGCAGCGTGTCCGTGCGCGACAACGGGCGCGGTGTGCCGGTTGGCATCCATGAGGGAGAAGGCATTTCCGCGGCCGAAGTCATCATGACGCAGCTGCATTCCGGCGGAAAGTTCGACCAGAATTCCTACAAGGTATCCGGCGGTCTGCATGGGGTGGGTGTTTCGGTGGTGAACGCCCTGTCTGACTGGTTGGAAATGCGGATCTGGCGCGAAGGCAAGGAGCATTTCGTCCGGTTCGAGCGTGGCGATACAGTGGAAAGCCTGCGTGTTGTCGGTGATGCCAACGGGCAGAAGGGCACCGAGGTGCGGTTTCTGGCGTCAACCACTACCTTCTCCAACCTCGATTACTCTTTCGAGACGCTGGAAAAGCGCCTGCGCGAACTGGCGTTCCTTAACTCGGGTGCGCGGATCATCGTCGAAGACCTGCGTCCGGCAGAGCCGCTCAAGACCGAGCTGTTCTATGAGGGGGGCGTGCGGGAATTCGTGAAATATCTGGACCGCTCCAAAACCTCGATCATGGCGGAGCCGATCCATATGGTCGGCGAAAAAGACGGGATCGGCGTTGAAGTGGCGATGTGGTGGAATGACACCTATCATGAGAATGTGCTGCCCTTCACCAACAACATCCCGCAGCGCGATGGTGGCACCCATATGGCGGGCTTCCGTGGCGCACTGACGCGGACGATCAACAATTACGCCCAGTCCAGCGGTATCGCCAAGCGCGAGAAAGTGGCCTTTACCGGCGATGATGCCCGCGAGGGTCTGACTTGCGTGTTGTCCGTCAAGGTGCCTGATCCGAAATTCTCCAGCCAGACCAAGGACAAGCTGGTCAGCTCTGAGGTGCGGCCCGCTGTCGAGAACCTTGTGAACGAAAAACTGGCCGAATGGTTTGAAGAGAACCCGACGCAGGCCAAGATCATCGTTGGCAAGATCGTCGAGGCCGCGCTTGCGCGCGAGGCGGCGCGCAAAGCCCGCGAACTGACGCGGCGCAAAACGGCGATGGATGTGAATTTTCTGGCTGGCAAACTCAAGGATTGCTCGGAAAAAGACCCCTCCAAGACCGAAGTTTTCCTTGTCGAGGGTGATAGCGCCGGTGGGTCTGCACAGACAGGCCGCGATCGGCGCACGCAGGCGATTCTGCCGTTGAAGGGTAAGATCCTGAATGTCGAGCGCGCGCGCTTTGACCGGATGCTGGGCAGTCAGGAGATTGGCAACCTTGTCATGGCGCTGGGCACCGGGATCGGACGAGACGAGTTTGACATCAAGAAACTGCGTTACCACAAGATCGTCATCATGACGGACGCCGATGTGGATGGCGCGCATATCCGCACGCTGCTGCTGACATTCTTCTACCGCCAGATGCCGCAACTGATCGAGGGCGGATATCTCTATATCGCGCAGCCGCCGCTTTATAAGGTTGGGCGTGGCAAGTCAGAGGTGTATCTGAAAGACCAGACCGCGATGGAGAATTACCTGATTGATCAGGGGACAGAGGGTGCGGTGCTACGGCTTGGCTCTGGCGAGGATGTCGTGGGTCAGGATCTGGTGCGCATCGTTGAGGAGGCGCGGCAAGTGCGCCGTATTCTGGAAGCGTTCCCAACGCATTATCCGCGTCATATCCTTGAACAATCCGCCATCGCCGAGGCTTTTGCACAGGGCCGTGCCGATGCTGATTTGCAAGGGGTGGCCGATGCCGTTGCCAAGCGGCTTGATCTGATTGCGGTGGAATATGAACGTGGCTGGACAGGGCGCATCACGCAGGATCATGGCATTCGCCTGTCCCGCGTGCTGCGCGGTGTCGAAGAGGTGCGCACATTGGACGGTCAGGTGCTGCGTTCCGGTGAGGCGCGCAAGCTGGGCCAGATGAGCGCGGCGCTGCGCGAGGTGTATACCCTGCCTGCCAAGCTGATGCGCAAAGACCGGGCACAACCGATCTATGGCCCGCTGGATTTGTTGGATGCCATCCTGAAAGAGGGTGAAAAGGGGCTGTCGCTGCAACGCTACAAAGGTTTGGGCGAGATGAACCCTGACCAGTTGTGGGAAACAACACTGGACCCGGAGGCGCGCACATTGTTGCAGGTCAAGGTGCATGACATGGCCGAGGCGGATGATCTGTTCACCAAGCTGATGGGCGATGTGGTTGAACCGCGCCGCGAATTTATCCAGCAAAACGCGCTGAACGTCGAAAACCTGGATTTCTGAACCGTTGTAGGGACGCGCATATCTTTTTCGCACGCGCATAAAAATTCACCAACCTTTGCGAGGGTTGGCGAAGAAGGTGTCTGTTTCTCAATGGCTTAAAGGAGTTCGCGCCAAAACTATCTCCTCCGTTCTGAAATCCGATCGATAGCAGCCGGCGATAGCAAAAGCGGGGGATATCGGTGATGGCGCGTGTTATGCAGAGGTCTTACTGAGAATTGACCCACGCAGTTGTTATGTTCTGTGCGTCATGATGGCGTCAACGCTTCTGTCTCCTTCCGTTTCTTTTTGGCCGTTTCAGAGCTTGCCTTGAAGCGATAGCTGTCGTTTCCGGTCTGCGGAATGTGGCATCGATGAGTAAGGCGATCGCGTAGCGCGGTGGTCATCTTGGCGCCGCGGAAGACGCTGCCCCCGCCGCCAGCATCTCAGGTCGCTCGGGCTACAGACATTCGCGTGCCTCGG